>CALASU010000063.1 GCA_937888765.1 uncultured Clostridia bacterium
GAGCAGCAGTTGCAGCAGTTTCCTTTTTCTTATTTAACGCATCCAATAATGTGTTTCCGGTTCCATCATTTTTTATATAATTCAGTAAAGATGTATTATTTATAGGCAACCCTGCTTTTCTTGCCGATTCATTCAACATCTGTGTTGTTATTCTCATGTCCGTACCTCCATTTCATGCTTAATATAAGTATCGTAATTTACCTTTTCCTTTTCCATAGCAAAAGAGTGAATCACTTCAATTTGGGTGTGAAATATTCTTATTCTGTTGTGAACTTATCCATACCTGCCATACTGCTTGTTAAGCTTATTGTCTTTTCATACGCAGTTGTTGCCATTGCTACCACACCCGCATTTTCTAATACGCCTGACATCTCCATTCCCTCCTGCATTCTGCTTTCTAAAAACGCACGAAGTCTCTGAGAATTTTTAAACTGGCTATTCAGATATTCTTCCTGTGCTAAAGCTCTGTTTAATTGTGCCTTTTTATATGCGGCTTTTGCCTGTGCTTCCAACAATTCTTCAAACTCCTCATGGCGTTCCTTCCACCACGATTCATCTTTATCAAATATATTTGCATTTCCACCGCCTACCGGTCCTGCATATCCATAACATTCCTCTGGCAACTAACCTTGCCACAGCGGAAGTCCTGCTTCTGGCACTTGACAGAGGCGATCTGGATTGGAGAAATGTGATGAGATAAGGAGGCGTTCCCATGAGATTACGCTTCAGCGGCGATGCAATGATGATCATTCTGGGATATTATTTCCTGATCAATCTGATTCTCTACATTGCAATGGTCATTGATAAAAAGAGAGCCATCAAAAACAAATGGCGTATCCCCGAAAAGACACTGTTCCTGCTTGCGGCACTCGGCGGCGGGCTTGGCGGTTTCATCGGTATGTTTACCCAGCGTCATAAAACGAAACACGTGAGCTTTTACCTTGTGTACGGTATCACAATGGTACTGCATCTGCTTTTCGGGTTCTTCCTGTTTAAGACCTTTGCACTTAATATTAAATTTTAAAAACACAAAAACCGAAAGTCCTTGTAAAAGGTACTTTCGGTTTTTTATATCCGTTTCTTTAAACTCTGATTCGCTGCGGCACTTTTTTGTAAAACTGATAATGCTCCTCATCTTTCTGGAAAAACAAAAAACCATAGTTTTTATAGGCTTTCTGCACATTTTCATTTTCGCTGCACTCTACCAGAACACATCTGCAGGGAATCAGCCGATTCGATTCCTGCACAACCTGCATAGCATAGTCTAACATTTCTCTGCTCGTAATCGGATTTTTAAAAATCTTCTCATTTTCTTCAGATATGTATTTCCCTAACTGCCCGATCAATACAAAATGAATCGCCTCTGCATTGCCAAAGCCATTTGTATCCCTGATTTTATTTTTGGATGCCGTTACAGGAATCAAAGATTTATGCGACAATGTAAAGTATGCCGCAATTTTAATTTTCCCCGCATCAAAAGCCTGTTCCTCCAGAATCAAATAAATAGAACACCAATTTCTGTCTAAAAACTGCAGTGCCTTGTTTCGTAAAAAAGTTTCAATATCCAAATCCTTGCAGCATCTAAAAGAATCGAGAGCATCAATGACATATTGTTTTCCATCAATCATCAATGCTCTCTCAAGTAAATCACTTAACGAAATACAAAGGTAGCTAATTTTTCTCTGCCCTTTTCCAAAGAAGGAGATTCAACAGCTTTTTCATAGGTCGGCTTGCTTTCCAGTTCCTGTTTCAGTTTTTCAAACCGTTCTTCATCCTGCACATAAAATGTTTTCATAATAGATGATGTAGCCATAGAAACACCTCCCCTTTTATACTATGCTGCAAATAGATTTTCATATACATTAAAATGCACATTTTTATAGTTTAATTATAGTATATCTTCTTATATACTGTCAATTCTTCTCTTGCCCCAAAAGTTCCTTGATTTTCCACCGTATCTGCGGCTTTGCCGTTTCTCCTGCCACCAGCAGAAGTTCCTCCTCTGTGAGTGTGTTCTGTAAACGGACATAGCTTTCCTCTGTCGCATAGCCCCAAGCGGCATCCACGAAACACATCTGCGGATAGAGCACGCACCACCAGTTCTGCCCTTTTGCCTCACCGATCTCGATACGCAGGGCATCATAAATCCCTGCAGGGAAAGTCAGTGTATCATATGTTTTTTCGGGGAACTCCTCCCGCACAACAGACACCCGCACAGGGTAAGCATAGCCCTGTGCCCGCACCTCTGCCAGTGCCGTTTCCGAAATCTTCTGTTCTGCATCCTCCAGTGCGGCAAGGGTTTCTTCTTTATTTTCACATTCGCCAAGCAGTGCAGCGTATTCCGCAAGCACCTTATCCCGCACTGCCAGTTTTAAATTCTGATCTTCCTCACTGTCGCTGTTTGCCAGCACATGAAACCGCACTACCTTCGCCGCAATCCCCCGCTGCATCCGTTCCTCGTAGCCAGAAGCATACAGAATAATCACTGTCAGCACTGTCCCGATCACCACAGCCCACAGCCAGTACCATTTTTCCTTTTCCCAAAGCTCTTTCCAATTCATCTTACTGCCCCCTTTTTGGAAGCATTGCCATAAAAAGCAACCTTTATTCATTAGGGGACGCTGTCCCCTAAAACCCCTGCAAGGGGAATGATTCCCCTTGACCCCCATTGGCAAGCGCATAGATATGCGGTTGCAGTATCGGGTGCAGGGGCTGAGCTCCTGCTGGGG
>CALASU010000064.1 GCA_937888765.1 uncultured Clostridia bacterium
TTGTCGTTATCCCGCTGATGCAGACCGATGCTCGGTTCATCCAGAATATACACCACTCCGACCAGCCCCGAACCAATCTGCGTTGCCAGTCGGATTCTCTGTGCTTCCCCGCCCGACAGCGTACCCGCTGTACGGGAAAGGGTCAGATATTCCAGACCGACATCTAATAAAAAGCCAACACGGGCATGGATTTCTTTCAGAATCTGCTCCCCAATCATCTGCTCTCGTTCTGTCAGTTCCAGAGTATCAAAAAACGCCTGCATTTGTGCAATAGAAAACTCTGTTACCTCGGAAATATTCTTTCCGCCGACCGTAATCGCCAGTACC
The DNA here is from genome assembly GCA_937888765.1 of uncultured Clostridia bacterium. Taxonomy (GTDB): domain Bacteria; phylum Bacillota; class Clostridia; order Lachnospirales; family Anaerotignaceae; genus Anaerotignum_A. The sequence goes on from CALASU010000064.1 coordinate 328, forward strand.
TCAGGGCGCAGTCGTTTACCTGCACAATCGGGACATTCGATATTTGTCATGAATTCTTCGTATTCTGCCCGCATCGTTTCAGATGTTTCATTATATCTTCTCTGCAAATTAGGAATAATGCCTTCAAAATCGTAGGCATAGGAACCCGAACCACGATAATTGCTATAGGTAATATTCAGTTTTTCGCCGCCTGTTCCGTAAAAAATGATATTACGGATTTTTTTCGGCAGATCCCGAAACGGTGTGCTTAAGGAAAATTCATATTTTTCTGCCAGTGCTTCAAACAGCACACGGCTCATGCTTCCTTTGGCATTGACCGACTGATAGCCTGTTGCCACGATTGCCCCCTCATCAATACTCAGCGCATCATTCGGCACAATCAGCTGTTCATCAAATTTCATCTGCATCCCAAGCCCTGTACAGGTCGGACAGGCACCGCTCGGATTATTAAAGGAAAATACACGGGGTTCAATTTCCATCAGATCAATCCCGCAGTCAGGACAGGAAAAATTCTGACTGAACAGCATCTCTTCCTCACCTTGGTTAAGATCTACAATCAACAAACCGCCCGATAACGCACATACCGTTTCAATGGATTCTGTCAGACGCATCTGGATGCCCTCTTTTACCACCAGACGGTCAACCACGATTTCGATATTGTGCTTCTTATTTTTTTCTAATTCGATTTTTTCGGATAATTCATACAGCAAGCCGTCCACACGCACACGCACATAGCCGCTTTTTTTTGCATCCTCCAATAATTTGACATGCTCGCCCTTTCGCCCTCTTACTACAGGTGCCAAAAGCTGTAATTTTGTCCGTTCGGGCAGTTCCATGATACGGTCTACAATCTGGTCAATGGTCTGCTTTTTGATTTCCTTACCGCATTTCGGGCAGTGCGGAATCCCGATACGTGCATACAGCAGACGCAGATAGTCATAGATCTCTGTTACCGTACCCACTGTGGAACGCGGGTTATGGCTTGTTGTTTTCTGGTCGATGGAAATAGCAGGAGAAAGCCCCTCAATCAAGTCCACATCCGGCTTTTCCATCTGTCCTAAAAACTGTCTTGCATAGGAAGAAAGCGATTCCACATACCGCCGCTGTCCTTCCGCATAAATCGTATCAAACGCCAGAGAGCTTTTGCCCGAACCGCTCACACCTGTAAACACCACAAGCTGATCTCTGGGAATGTCAATATTCACATTTTTTAAGTTATGCTCTTTTGCTCCTCGAATGATAATTTTATCCTTCATAATCCCTCCTTTTTTCGAGGGACGCTGTCCCTCGAGCACCCTGACAGGGGAATAATTCCCCTGTACCCCTATTTTGCATCATCATGTACATGGTGATGCAGTATCGGGTCGAGGGGGTGACCCCCTCGTGGGAGTTTGAGGGCAACGCCCTCAAGGTTTTAACTTTTTCAATTCCGTTATCTTATCCCGCAATTCTGCCGCACGTTCAAACTGCAGTTCCGTTGCCGCCTGTTTCATTTCCTTATCCAACTTTTTGATAAGCTTGTTCAGTTCTTCTGTGCTCATGGATTCGGGGTCTTTTTCCAGTCCAAATTTCTGTTTTTCCGTAGCCGCCTTTGTAATCTGGATCACATCATGCACCTTTTTCTGTATCGTCTGTGGAATGATGCCGTGCTTTTCGTTATATGCCGACTGAATCGAACGGCGGCGTTCCGTTTCCGTAATCGCCCTGTCCATGCTTTCCGTCATCACATCCGCATACAGAATGACACGCCCATTGGCATTTCTCGCCGCACGCCCAATGGTCTGAATCAGCGAGGTTTCCGAACGCAGGAAGCCCTCTTTATCCGCGTCCAGAATCGCAACCAGACTTACCTCGGGAATATCCAGCCCTTCTCTGAGCAGATTAATCCCAACCAGTACATCAAATACCCCCATACGCAGATCCCGAATGATCTCCAGTCGTTCCAGTGTATCAATATCAGAATGCAGATACCGCACACGGACACCCGCTTCCCGCATATAATCCGTCAGGCGTTCTGCCATTTTCTTTGTCAGTGTGGTAATCAACACCTTATCCCCCGCTTCCGTGGTTCTCTGTACCTCAGAAAGCAGATCGTCAATCTGTCCATAAATCGGACGAACCGAGATTTCGGGGTCAAGCAGACCTGTCGGACGGATAATCTGTTCCGCGGTCTGCTCAGAATGTGCTTTTTCATATACGGAAGGTGTCGCAGATACAAACAGCAGCTGATTGATCTTGCTTTCAAATTCCGCAAATTTCAAAGGACGGTTGTCTAGTGCCGAGGGTAAACGGAAACCGTAATCCACAAGCGTTGTCTTTCTGGAACGGTCACCCTCATACATCCCCCGAATCTGCGGAATAGAAACATGCGATTCATCTGCAATGATTAAGAAATCATCGGGAAAGAAGTCGATCAGCGTAAACGGTGTACTGCCTGCCTCTCTCAAGGACAGATGACGGGAATAGTTTTCAATCCCCGTACAGAAGCCCATTTCTTTCAGCATTTCCACATCGTAATTTGTCCGCTGTTCCAATCGCTGTGCTTCCAGCAGCTTATCCTCCCGCTTCAGTTCGTCAAGGCGTTCTTCCAGTTCCGCTTCAATGCGTGCAATCGCAATCTGCATTTTTTCGGGTGCAGTTACATAATGCGAAGCAGGGAAAATAGAAATATGGTTTCTTGTTCCCAGAATTTCGCCTGTCAATACATCAATTTCCGTAATACGGTCGATTTCATCACCGAAAAATTCCACACGCACCGCCTGTTCCGAGGAACCGATGGGGAAGATTTCCACCACATCACCCCGCACCCGAAAGGTGCCGCGTTCGAAGTTCATATCATTTCTGTCATACTGCAATTCGATCAGCGTTCGCAGTACCTCATCTCTGTCCTTTTCCATCCCCGGACGCAGGGAAAGCATCATACCATAGTATTCTTCTGGATCGCCCAGACCGTAGATGCAGGATACACTAGCAACAACGATCACGTCTTCCCGCTCTACCAGTGCCGCCGTAGCAGAGTGCCGCAGCTTATCAATCTCATCATTCACAGAGGAATCCTTTTCAATATAGGTATCCGTACTGGGCACATAGGCTTCCGGCTGATAATAGTCATAGTAGGATACAAAATATTCCACCGCATTCTCAGGGAAAAATTCTTTCAGTTCATTA
>CALASU010000065.1 GCA_937888765.1 uncultured Clostridia bacterium
TAAGAAGATTCCGCAGATTTCTCTGCGTTCTGCAGGGGAGCAGAAGCTGAAAGAAGATGACAGCATGATGATGGAGCTAGACGGCACAAATCGCACAGAATTGCTGTTCTTCTCCGATCAGCAGAATGTTTATAAAATGAAAGGCTCTGATTTTGCAGACGGTAAGGCAAGTGTACTGGGCGACTATCTGCCGAATATTCTGAACATGGATGCAGAGGAAAAAATACTGTATATGGTTGCAACGACAGATTACAGCGGACAGATGGTATTCTTCTTTGCAAACGGCAAGGCGGCAAAAGTGCCTTTGCGTGCTTACGAAACAAAGACGAACCGCAAAAAGCTAATCAACGCGTATTCCTCGAAAGCAGAACTGCTACGGATGGCAAAACTGGAGGAAGAAACAGACTTTGTGCTGATGCGTAACCATGACAAGGCGGTGCTTCTGCATACAGATCTGATTCCTGCCAGTGCGACAAAAAACGCAACGGGCATTCAGATTTTTACACTGAAAAAAAACAGCAGTGTGACACAGGCATTCACAGCTGAGGAGTTCCAAAGTGAGGACAAGGAATATTACCGCACCAAAAAAGTGCCTTCGGCAGGGCATTTTATTAAGATAGAAGATGCAGAAGCGAATCATCTGCCCGGACAGATGACAATAGAATAAAGAAACAACGAGAGGAGACTTTGTAAAAGTTTCCTCTTTTCTCTTTCAAAAATGGAATAAGAAAGGTATAATGGAAATCACAGTGATGTTTTCCAATTGATACAAAAAAGGGTGAAAGAAAATGAAATTGACAGAAGTATTCAAAAAAGACGGTTTACTGCTTTCTTTTGAGGTATTCCCTCCCAAGAAAGAAGCAAACTTTGACAGTGTAAAAGAAGCGACAGAAAAAATTGCGGCACTGCGTCCCGATTTTATGAGCGTAACATATGGTGCGGGCGGCGGCACAAGCCAGTATACACTGGATATTGCGAAAAATATCGAAGCAAAATATGGCGTACCCACACTGGCACATCTGACATGCGTTTCTTCCACAAAAGAAATGGTGCAGGAACGCATTGAAGGTCTGAAAGCGGCAGGTATCCAGAATATCATGGCACTGCGCGGTGATCTGACACCCGAACTGGAAGGTGCGGACAGAAGTGGCTGGGCATACCGCAATGCCATTGATCTGATCCGTGAACTGAAAGCAAGCGGCGGCGATTTCTGCATTGGCGGGGCTTGCTATCCCGAAGTACATCCCGAAAGCGCAAATCAGGCAGAGGATATCCTGCATCTGAAAGAAAAGGTGGATGCGGGCTGTGATTTCCTGACAACACAGATGTTCTTTGACAATAATCTGTTCTATAACTTCCTGTACAAAATCAGAGAAGCGGGTATTTTAGTGCCTGTTGTACCCGGTATTATGCCTATCACAGCGGCAAATCAGGTGGCACGTTCTATTGAACTGTCCGGTTCCTTTGTGCCCCAGAGATTTAAAACACTGGTGGACAAATTCGGCAACAATTCCAATGCCATGAAACAGGCAGGCATTGCGTATGCAACAGATCAGATCATTGACCTGTATGCAAACGGCATTAAGGCAATCCATGTGTATTCCATGAACAAGCCTGAGGTTGCGGAAAAAATTCTGAATAATGTATCTGACATTCTGGGCAGATGAGTAACAGAAAGACCTATCCTGCACCGCCGATACAGGAAAAAGAGATCCTGCGGTATGCAGGGGTGGTAAAGATGGCTTCTGAGGAAGAAAGAAAACTGATGCAGGCATGTCTTGCAGAAATTGAAAAGAAGCTGAGTTATCGGGTTTGCTGGCGTGTGTTTCCGGTCAAAAGAGAAGCGGAAATCCTTGATTTAGGATTTGCGAAAACAGATTCTGTGGGACTGCGGAAAAATCTGGAGGGCTGTGAAAGCTGTATGGTATTTGCGGCAACGGTTGGACTGGAAGTGGACAGATACATAAGACGATACAGCCGTATTTCTCCCGCAAAAGCCCTGTTTTTTCAGGCAATCGGTACGGAGCGGATAGAAGCACTGTGTGATGTATTCTGTGCGGAACAGGCGGCAGAATTGCAGGCAGAGGGGAAAGGGCTTCGCCCTCGATTCAGTCCCGGCTATGGGGATTTACAGTTAAGCCTGCAGAAAGAGATTTTCCGTGCATTGGACTGTACGGCACAGATTGGCGTAAGCCTGAATGAAAGCCTGCTGATGTCGCCGTCAAAATCTGTAACGGCAATTGTTGGCATCTTTTGAGGGACGCCGTCCCTCAAACACCCTGCGAGGGGGTCACCCCCTCGACCCGATTGGCAGAAACTTCGTTTCTGCATAAAAAATAAAAGGGTTTTGAAATAAATAAAGTATAATTATATATAGAGGGTGAGAAAATGAATATTTTAGAGTATTTAAAGGACAATATTTTATATATGGACGGCGGTATGGGGACGTTGCTGCAGGCGGAGGGCTTACAGCCCGGTGAGCATCCCGAACGTTGGAACATGAGCCATCCCGAAGTGATCATCAAACTGCAGAAAGCATATTTTGATGCAGGCACAAACATGATCAACACCAATACATTCGGGGCAAACAGCCTGAAATTTGAAGATGAGGAACTGGAAGAAATCATCAAAGCGGCAATCGCCAATGCAAGAGCGGCGGCAGAAAGCAGCACAGGCAAACAGCAGAAATTTGTTGCTCTGGATATCGGACCGACTGGCAGACTGCTGAAGCCTTACGGCGATTTTGATTTTGAAGAAGCAGTTGCCGTATTCGCGAAAACAGTACGTCTGGGTGTGAAGTATGGGGTGGATCTGATCTTCATTGAAACCATGAATGACAGCTATGAAACAAAGGCGGCACTGCTGGCGGCAAAAGAAAACAGTGATCTGCCTGTATTCGTATCCAATGCCTACAGCGAGGACGGCAAGCTGATGACAGGGGCTTCTCCTGCGGCAATGGTGGCACTGTTGGAAGGTATGGGAGCGGATGCGATTGGTGTAAACTGCTCTTTAGGGCCTAAGGCTCTGGCTCCCATTGTAGAACAGTATCTGGAAAAAGCTTCTGTTCCCGTGATGCTGAAACCAAATGCAGGTCTGCCCAGAGATGTAGACGGCAAAACGGTATTTGATGTATTGCCCGAGGAATTTTCTGAAGAAGTACTTGCTCTGGTGAAAAAAGGCGTGCGTGTGGTAGGCGGCTGCTGCGGTACAACTCCTGC
>CALASU010000066.1 GCA_937888765.1 uncultured Clostridia bacterium
CCACAGTGTATCCTTTTCTCTTTCACAGTATGCACGGATATCCATTGTTTCGGGACATTCATACACCAGCTTACCGTCAATGAAGATAGGCACCAGCAGTTCTCTCACTTTGAAAGTACCTGCAGGCAGCTTCATGCTCTTCCATTTTGCATTGGTATCATAGATACGCAGATCTTCATCTTCTGCAAATTTTTCTTCTTCCAGAGCCAGCAGGTCAGCTTTGATTTTGCCTGTTTCCTTATCGTAGATACGAACTACTTTTTTGATACCGGGATTTGTTACTTTTTCCACATTATTGGAAAGTTTGATCTTAGGCTCAAAATCGCCGTTTTCATTTTCTTCTGCCGCCAGCTTGTAAACGCCGCCAAATGCAGGACAATCATCTGATGTGATCAGTTTTGTACCAACACCCCACAGGCTGATTTTGGAATCCTGCAGCTTCAGGCTTGTAATCAGGTTTTCATCCAGGTCACTGGATGCGCTGATGATTGCATTGGGATGACCTGCTTCTTCCAGCATTGTTTTTGCTCTCTTGGAAAGGTACGCAAGGTCACCGCTGTCCAGACGAATACCATAGCCTTTTTCGGGCAGGATACCTTTTTCTCTCATTTCATCAAATACCTGAATTGCATGGGGTACACCGCTTTTCAGTGTATTGTAAGTATCTACCAGCAGAATGCAGGCATCGGGGAACAGATTTGCATAAGTACGGAATGCGGTCAGTTCATCAGGGAAGCTCATAACCCAGCTGTGTGCATGTGTACCTTTTACAGGCACGTTATACAGCTTGCCTGCCAGTACGTTACTTGTTGCCGCACAGCCCGCAATCACTGCTGCTCTTGCGCCCAGTGTACCCGCATCAGGACCCTGCGCACGGCGCAGACCAAATTCCAGAACAGGATCACCCTTTGCCGCATGTACCACACGGGAAGCCTTTGTTGCGATCAGGCTCTGGTGGTTGATGATATTCAGCAGAGCTGTTTCAATCAGCTGTGCTTCAATGATAGGTGCTTTGATTCTCATTAAGGGTTCGTGAGGGAATACTACCGTACCCTCGGGAATCGCATAAATTTCCCCTGTAAAACGGAACTCTCTCAGATAGTCGATAAAACCTTCGGAGAAAATACCCAGACTTTCCACGTAAGCGATATCATCTTCTTTAAAACGCAGTCCGTCCAGATATTCAATCGCCTGCTGCAGACCTGCCGCAATCGCGTAGCCGTTACCGCTGGGATTTTTTCTGTAGAACAAATCGAATACAACCTGTCTTTTATATGCCCCTGTTTCATAGTAGCCCTGCATCATTGTCAGCTCATATAAGTCTGTAAGCAGTGCAAACTCTCTATCTTTCATGTTAAAGTCTCCTTTTTTTCGGTCGACAGACAGCTCTTGTATACTTTTTGGCTCGTGCCTGTCTGGTTTCTCAATAGTATCACAAAAAGTACATTGTATTTATTATAGCACCTTTCCCCAAAAAAGCAAATAGTTTCCCACACCTCTATTTTACACCTGTCTTGACACATTCATGAAAAAGTGCAGTTTTCGCCTTTTTTTTCTGCTGTTTTACCAAAAATACTTTCCCGCTTTGTATACAGTTTCCTTGCATACAGCATACTTTTGGTTTTGATGCAAAAAATACTTTACAACTTTTTAGGCAGATTGTATAATACACAAGTAAACAGTTGAAATACTATGAAGGAGAGAGTATGCATTTTCATACTGAATCCAGAGAGCCGGGTTTGGGTGGAATCCCGACATCAGCGAAACTGCAGAAAATCACTCCGGAGTTGCAGACCGAACAGGTTTCCCCAGTAGGCTCTGTCGTTTCCCGCGTTAAGGGAAAGCACCATGATGGTGGTGCATTGAGGTGGACGGTCTTTTTCCGTCAATTCAGGTGGTATCGCGAGCCCATTCGTCCTGTATGGATGAATGGCTTTTTTGTTTTTCGGGAACAACATCTTCAGACAGTTTCCGGAAATAGTTTCCACAATAAAAACCATCAAACCAAAACAACTGCCAAAAGGCAAAAAATTTTTTAAGGAGGAGTTTCTATTATGTACAATAAAGTACCTAACAACATGAACTTCGTTGAAAGAGAACTTGTTACTGAAAAATTCTGGAAAGACAATGACATTTTCGGTAAGAGTATCAAGGCAAGAGAAGGCGCACCCGTATTCACATTCTACGACGGCCCTCCCACAGCAAACGGTATGCCCCACATCGGTCATATCCTGACTCGTGCCATCAAAGACCTGATCCCTCGTTATAAAACAATGAAGGGTTACAAGGTTCTGAGAAAAGCCGGCTGGGACACACACGGTCTGCCCGTTGAACTGGAAGTTGAAAAACAGCTGGGTCTGGACGGCAAAGAACAGATCGAAAAATACGGCGTAGAACCTTTCATCGGCAAATGTAAGGAATCTGTATGGAAATACGAAAAAGAATGGCGTAACGTTTCCGACCGTGTAGGCTTCTGGGCTGACATGGACGACCCCTATGTAACATACCATAACGATTATATCGAATCCGAATGGTGGGCACTGAAACAGATCTGGGACAAAGGTCTGCTGTACAAAGGTCACAAAGTTGTTCCCTACTGCCCTCGCTGCGGTACAGCACTGTCCTCTCACGAAGTTGCACAGGGTTATAAGGATGTAAAAGAAGTATCCGCTATCGCAAAATTCAAAGTAGCAGATCAGGAAAACACATATTTCCTGGCATGGACAACAACTCCCTGGACACTGCCTTCCAACATCGTTCTGTCCGTAAACGCAAAAGAAACATATGCAAAAGCAAAATATGAAGATTACTATGTAATCATGGCTGAAGCTCTGATGGATGACGTTCTGGGCGAAGGCAAATATGAAATCGTAGAAAGAATGAAGGGCGGCGAACTGGAATACGTAAAATATGAACCTCTGTTTGACTTCCAGCCCAATGGCGACGATTTCAAAGGCTACTTCATGACATGCGATGACTATGTAACACTGACAGACGGTACAGGTATCGTTCACACAGCTTATGCTTACGGTGAAGACGACTACCGTGTATGTAAAAAATACGGCGTTACATTCTATCAGAATGTAGACACAACAGGTCATCTGACTGAACTGGCAGGTCCTTTCGCAGGCATGTGGGTAAAAGACGCTGACCCCGCAGTTCTGAAATATATGGAAGAAAACGGTTCCCTGTTCGCAGCAATTCCCTTCGAACATAACTATCCTTTCTGCTGGAGATGTGACACACCTCTGCTGTACTACGCAAGAAGCACATGGTTCATCGAAATGACAAAACTGCGTGACAGACTGGTAGCAAACAACAGAACAATCAACTGGTATCCCGAAAACATCAAAGAAGGCCGTTTCGGTAACTTCCTTGAAAACGTAATCGACTGGGGTCTGTCCCGTGAAAGATACTGGGGTACACCACTGCCCATCTGGGAATGTGAATGCGGCCACAGACATACAATCGGTTCCATCGCTGAACTGAAAGAAATGTCCCCCGACTGTCCCGAAGAAATCGAACTGCACAAACCTTTCATCGACGCAGTTCATATCACATGCCCTCAGTGCGGCAAGCTGATGACACGTGTTCCCGAAGTAATCGACTGCTGGTTCGACAGCGGTGCAATGCCTTTCGCACAGTGGCACTATCCTTTTGAAAACAAAGAAATCTTCGATGAAAACTTCCCTGCAGACTTCATCTCCGAAGCAATCGACCAGACTCGCGGCTGGTTCTACACACTGCTGGCAGTTTCCACACTGCTGTTTGACTGCGCACCCTTCAAGAACTGTATCGTTCTGGGTCACGTTCAGGATAAAGACGGCAGAAAGATGTCCAAACACATCGGTAACGTTGTTGACCCCAGAGATGCTCTGAGCAAACAGGGTGCTGACGCGGTTCGCTGGTTCTTCTATGCAAACTCCGCTCCTTGGCTGTCCTCTCGTTACTATGATGACGCAGTAAGCGAACTGCAGAGAAAATTCATGGGTACACTGTGGAACACATACGCATTCTATATCCTGTATGCAAACATCGACAAATTCGATCCCACACAGTACACACTGGAATATGATAAACTGGCTCCCATGGACAAATGGATTCTGTCCAAGCTGGAAACACTGAACAAATATGTAGACGACGCTCTGGCAGGCTACAAGCTGACAGAACCCGCTCGTGCTATGGCTGAATTCCTGGATGATCTGTCCAACTGGTATGTAAGAAGAAGCCGTGAACGTTTCTGGGCAGGCGGTATGGAACAGGATAAGATCAATGCTTATATGACTCTGTACACAGTTCTGGAAACAGTAGTGAAACTGGCTGCTCCTTTCACACCTTTCATCGCAGAAGAAATCTACAGCAATCTGGTAAGAAGCGTAGATAAAGATGCTCCCGAATCCGTACACCTGTGCGACTGGCCCGCATACCATGCAGAATGGGTTGACAAAGATCTGGAAGCAAACATGGATCTGGTACTGAAAGTAGTAGTAGAAGGCCGTGCAGCTCGTAACGCAAGCGCAATGAAGAACAGACAGCCTCTGGCTATGATGTATGTAAAAGCAGAAGAATCTCTGCCTGAAGAATATCTGGAAATCATCAAAGACGAACTGAACGTAAAAGCAGTTTCCTTCACAGATGACGTAGAAGCATTCACAACATACACATTCAAACCTCAGCTGAGAACACTGGGTAAAAAATACGGCAAACTGGTTCCCGCTATCGGCGCATACCTGAAAGAAGTAGACGGCTCTGCATTCATGGCTACACTGAAAGCAGACGGCAAAGCTGTATTTACAGTAGAAGGCGAAGAAGTTGTTCTGGAAATGGAAGACGTACTGTATGACACAGCACAGAAAGGCGGCTTCGTATCCTCCACAAACAACAACGTAACAGTTGTTCTGGATACAAACCTGACACCTGAACTGGTAGAAGAAGGCTTCGTTCGTGAAATCGTATCCAAAGTACAGACAATGCGTAAGGAAGCAGACTTCAACGTAACAGACCGTATCAAAGTTTACCACAATGGCAACGCTAAGATCGCTGAAATCCTGGCAGCAAACGACATCAAAGCAGACGTACTGGCAGATGAAGTTGTTGCAGGTACAGGCGGCGAACTGTCCAAAGAATGGAACATCAACGGCGAAAAAGTTACTCTGGGTGTTGAAAGAGTATAATTTCCCGCATCAAATAAGAAAAGCAGACCGAAAGGTCTGCTTTTTTATTGTCGAATACTGAAGTTTATGCTATACTGACTGAAATATACAGATAGATAAGAATTGTATTCGCTTTGGCGGTTTGGTCACCTCATTTCCTTGAAAGGAGGTGATGCTATGAATTACGTTACTTACTCAGATTTATTTCAGTTAGGTATTTTAATCGTAGCAATTATCTCCTGTTGTAAAAAACAGGGTTAATAAAAATAACCGCCTAACATAAGTGTTAGACGGTCTACACAACTTCGTGACTAACCGCCTTTCCACGAGCGATCAATCCTCTTATTTACAGTATACCTGCCCCGCTCTGCTTTGTCAAGGCGGGGTTTCTTTCGCATTTTACTCAAAAGCTTACTGTATCATCCTTTTTTTACTTTTTCCTTCTCCAGCTTCTGTCCGCCCGTGCAATACGGAAACAGGAAGCACTCCGCACACTTCGGTCTGCGGGCAATACAGATTTTTCTGCCGTGTGCAATCAGCTGTGTGTTAATAGCAATCCAGCTTTCCTGCGGAATAATCTTCATCAGATCAAATTCGATTTTCACAGGGTCCTGATTTGTTGTCAGCCCAAGCAGATTGGAAACGCGCTTCACATGCGTATCCACCACTACACTGGGAATCCCGTACCAGTTTCCCCTCACCACATTTGCCGTTTTTCTGCCGACCCCTGCAAGGCTTGTCAGTGCATCCAGATCAGACGGCACTTCCCCGTCATATTCCATCAGAAGCTTCTGACAGCAGGCAATGATATTTTTTGCTTTGTTATGATAAAAGCCTGTCGAACGGATATCCTGCTCTAATTCAGCCAGATTCGCTTCCGCAAAATCTTTTACAGAAGTATACTTCTGAAACAAATCCTTTGTTACGATATTCACCCTGTCATCCGTACACTGTGCGGACAGGATCGTTGCAATCAGTAACTGCCACGGTGTTTCATGGTTCAGATAGCATTTTGTAGGGCCGTAATGCTCCAGCAGTAAATCCAGTATGATCCGTACCTTTTCTTTTTTCGTCATATTTCCACTCCATTCCTTTGGATTTTTTCTCTTATGCTTTCATCCTATCAGACCTTTTCCCCTTTTGCAATAACCCCGATTGACAAACAGATTCGGGTATACTATGATGAGGAAAGAAAAAAGGAGGAAACACAAATGGAACAGACGATTTTGAAAAATGCCGCATTGAAATCTACAAAAAAACGCCAGCTCTTGCTGTTTTTACTGCAAAAGCAGGCAAGACCCATGACAGCCGAAGAACTGCATGAAGCGGCAAACGCGATTCTTTCCATGAATGTTTCCACGGTTTACCGCACGCTGAACACGCTTACAGAAAAAGGCATCCTGCTCCGTTCTGTCAGACAGGACGGCAAAGCATACTACGCCCTGCCCAAGAAAGACCACTCCCACCGTCTGGTATGTGATCTCTGCGGGAAAATCATCCCCATCGAAACCTGCCCTCTCAGCGAACTGGAGGAAACCCTACAGGCAAAAACAGGCTTCCGCATCACAGGACATTCCCTCGAATTTACAGGGCTTTGTCCGGAATGCAATAAAAAAAATCTTGAAACTCTATCCCAATCCCTGCAGGGCGAATAATTTTTTCCTCTGTACTTACTGCAGGATGATACGTTCAAAGTCCTTGCCTGCCGCATATTTTTCCAGCAGTTCCTGTGCTTCTGTCAGCAGTCCGTCCATTTCTGCCGCACCATCAAAGCTATAGTATACCAACAGGATTTCCTTTGTCGCGTCTGTAATCATCGCACGAGTATTGTCGCTTGTGGGATTACCAAAAGGCCCTTTTGCATCAAACAGTGCAGGCAAAAATTCAATGTTCAGCACATCCTTGCCAATGCCCTGATATGCTGTACCTTCAGGCGCACGCATCCATGTAATATCCCCTTCTGTCTGTGCCAGATCATAAGTACCCATAGAATAACCGGATTTAATAGACAGATAGTTATTGATATCTACTACGTTGTTGATATAATACAAACCACGTTCCTTTGCAATACGGCGGCACATTGCTTCTGCAGAACAGCGATAACGGTTAGGCTCTTTGCCCAGTGCCTTATATGCCTTTCTTGTAGACTGAATTTTTTCTCTTTTATTCGCCTGAGAAAGCTCCACCTCGGATAATTCCGCAATTTTTGTATTCAGCAGTGCCAGAAATTCTTCGGGATCTTTTGCTACTTCAACCTTGCACTGCAATAAGCCCAGTGTTGCCTCGGGGCAGCGTTCCTTTAATTCTGCATCAATCTTTACTGTTACCATATCTCAAAATACTCCTTTCACTTTTCATTTCTCTATAGGATTGCAGAAATCAGACAGAATGTCAAGATTTTCTCCCCTGTTTTTTCCATAGTTATCCACAGAAAAACAAATTCTTCCATGGGAAACGGTTGAAAAAAAGCCAAAAATGCAGTATGATATTTTTATTATGAAATTTTTTATACAAAAAGGAGAACTATAAAAATGGATCAGCGTACACTTATTGTTTCCGTTGTAGAATACTACAGCTATCTGAAAAGCATTCCTGCAAATACTGTATTTCAGGCATTCGCAAGCAGTGAACTTTTAAACACACTGCTGGATACAAACAAACTGTTCCCTCAGGCAGATCTGGATTTTTATATCGGTATGATCGACGGGATGATGGCTCTGGAAAGCGACGCAGTCAGCGGTGCATACCAGCACAGAGAAGAACGCACAGCTCTGGGCATTGAAGTAGTGGGTATGCTTGCGAAAAAACATAAAATGGATGATGTAGAAGCAAGCCGTATGTATTACGCTTCCAAAGCAGTAAAAACACTGTGTGATGAATCTACAGGCTACTACCAGAAATCCGCACAGGAAATGTTCGATATTATCGAAGCAGAATAATACCTTGGGCAGATCCAAAAAGGATTTGCCCTTATTTTCTTAAATTACAGAAAAAGACAGAAAATTCTCTTGACATTTCTTTCAAAATGAGCGAAAATATATAAGCATATCGGTGCGTGGCCCAGTTTGGTAGGGCGCAGCGTTCGGGTCGCTGAGGTCGTGGGTTCAAATCCCGTCGCACCGAGTAAGGCATTCCTTTTTGGAATGCCTTTTTTATTTTTCTTTTTGTTTCATTTCTTACAAAAGTCCGTCAATCGGACACAAATGATTGCGATTTCCATAAAAAACCTTTATACTGTTTTTATAAACAAAATCTTAATCCAACAGAAAGGAGTCTTTCCCATGATCGTATTCACTGTTGTAGATGATGCAAACGGCATGCTGTTCAATAAGCGCAGGCAAAGTCAGGATAAAGTCCTTCGGGAACATATGCTCATGCTTTGCGGCGAAAAGCCCCTGTTTGTAACACCCTATACGGCAAAACAGTTTTCTGAAGAACAGCAAGGACAGCTCTGTATTACAGAAAATCCTCTGGAAGCGGCAGCTGACGGCGATTTCTGTTTTATCGAAACGCTCCCCCTCCTGCCTTATGCAGAAAACATTGAGAAACTGATCTTATGCAAATGGAACAGAAAATATCCTACTGATTTCTTCTTTGATCTTCCCCTTTCCGCTCCCGCATGGAAACTGGAAACAAGCGAAGATTTTGCAGGCTCCTCTCACGATATGATTACAAAGGAAGTGTATATCCATGAAACGATTGAAACGTAATTTTTGTATCCTGCTGACCTTACTGTGTATGCTGTTCAGCGGCTGCGGCAACGGCAGTGTTGATATTGCTGTCGCCTCTCCCAATAATAGTATTTCCTTATCCACAATTCCCGCATACAGCGGCGATGCTTTTGTAACACTGAATAACAATGTCCCGAACTTTATGGAAACCGATCTGACAAACAAATCTTTTGAATCCTACAGTGAACTGGATTCTCTCGGACGTTGTCAGGTGGCATTTGCCAATGTAGGGCAGGATATCATGCCTACAGAAGAACGCGGCAGTATCGGACAGGTAAAGCCCTCCGGCTGGCAAAGCGTGAAATATGACCACATTGACGGCAAATATCTGTATAACCGCTGTCATCTGATCGGCTTCCAGCTGACAGGCGAAAATGCAAATAAAGGTAATCTGATCACAGGTACACGCTATCTGAATATCGAAGGGATGCTGCCATTTGAAAATATGGTAGCCGATTACGTAAAGGAAACAGACAACCATGTTCTGTACCGTGTCACACCTGTTTTTGAGGGCGATAATCTGGTAGCAAGCGGCGTGCAGATCGAAGCGATGTCTGTAGAGGATGCGGGTGAAAGCATCTTATTCAATGTATATTGCTATAACGTACAGCCCGGTGTTTCCATTGATTACAGCACCGGCGAAAGCACAGCGGCAAACAGCTCTGCTTCCTCTGCCCCTTCTGCTAAAAAAACAAAATATGTCCTGAATATCAACAATAAGAAATTCCACCTTCCCGACTGCAGCAGTGCAACAAGCATGAAGGAAGAGAACAAAAAGAATGCCACAACCACAAGAGATCAGCTTATCAAAGACGGCTATGAACCCTGCGGCAAATGTAAGCCTTAAAAACATAAAAAGCAGACCGGAACGGTCTGCTTTTTCATTTATTTTTGTTATTTGTATACGCGCAGTTTTTCGATTCGGTTTTTATCCATTTCTTCTACCACGATTCGCAGGGCATCTGTTTCGATCTCCTGTCCGCATTTGGGGAAATTACCCAGCAACAGCAGAATATAGCCCGCAATGGTATCCACTTCATCACTTTCCAGCTCTGTGCCTACCATTTCATTGAAATCTTCCAGACGGGTAGAACCGTCTACCACAAACTCATTTTCCTTGATGATTTCGATTTCGTCTTCTTCATCATCGTATTCGTCTTCAATTTCGCCGACGATTTCTTCGATCATATCTTCCATTGTAACCAGACCTGCTGTACCGCCGTATTCATCCAGAACGATCGCAACCGCCAGCCGGCTGTTTTTCATTTCTGCCAGCAATTCCGCTGTCGGCTTGCTTTCATACGTAAACAAAGGCTCACGCATATATTTTTCTGCCGAAAATTCTTCTTCACTCAGGAAGAACACGTCCTTTACATACAGAATCCCCAGAATATCATCCAGATTTTCTCCATATACAGGCATACGGGAAAAGCCTTCTTCTTTTACCAGATGCACATATTCCTCATAGGTAACATGCAGAGGTACCGCCATAATATCTGTTCTGGGCGTCATAACATCCTTCGCTTTAGAATCGCCGAAATCAAATACGTTGTTAATCATTGTACGTTCTTCCAGCTCCAGAACGCCTTCCTCATGGCTGACATTTACAATCGTTTTCAGTTCCGCTTCTGTAATCAGAGGAGATTTTTCATCTGGATTACAGCCGCAAAGCTTAATCAGACCGCCGGTTACTACATTCAGCACCGCTACCACAGGACGGAACACAAATACACAAAGTGCAATGATATTCACTACGATCAAAGCTACTTTTTCCGCTTTCTGTGCCGCAATGGTCTTCGGCGTAATTTCCCCGAAAATCAGAATGATAATCGTAATGATGATCGTTGCAATCCCGGCACCGTTCCCCGTATCACCGTTAAAAATCTGAATCGCCAATGCTGTTGTCAATGCAGAAGCCCCGTTATTTACGAGGTTATTCCCGACCAGAATAGAACTCAGCAGGCGATTGGGATCATCAACCAAAGCCGCAATCTTATCCGCATTTTTGATTTTTTCTTCCACCATGTTCCGCAGGCGGATTTTACTCAAAGATGTCAGAGCCGTTTCCGATGCCGAAAAAAATGCCGACCCACATACCAGCAATATCAATAAACTAACCAATAATGGACTGACAGAACCGTCCACATTCATCACACTCCAAATCTTACTATATTTTTATATTTCGGTCATAGACCTGTTTACAAGTTTACCAAAAATTCGACTGTATTGCAACAATCACCCTTTATTCCGTTCGATTTCCTCAGCCAGTTCGCTCAGTTCCATCCAGCGTTCCATGCGTTCCTCAAGTTTTACTTCCAGCTTTTCCTTTTCCTCTGAAAGTTCCTGCAGACGCGTATAATCTGTCATACAGACCGCCATATCCGCTTCCGCTCTGGCAATTTTTTCTTCCAGCTCGGCAATTTCATCCCCAATGGTATCGTATTCCCTCTGGTCTTTATAACTCATTTTCTTCAGAGGTGCTTTTTCTTTTACAGCCGCTTCTTTGGGTGCTTCTTCTTTTCTGGGCTTTGCCGCTTTTTCCGCAAAGGCAGGCATTTCTTTTTCTCTTGCCGCCTTGCAGTCAGAATAACCGCCCTCATACTGGCGAATCAAGCCGTTGCCCATGAATGCAAAAATACGTCCCATGGTTTTGTCAAGGAAATATCTGTCATGAGAAACCGCAACCACTGCTCCGTTGAAATGTTCCAGATAGTCCTCCAGAATTATCAGTGTTTCAATATCCAGATCGTTTGTAGGCTCGTCCAGGAACAGAATATTCGGTGCACCCATCAGCACCCTTGCCAGATACAGTCGGCGTTTTTCGCCACCGGACAGAATAGAGATGGGACCTCTCTGCATGGAAGGCGGGAACAGGAATCTGTCCAGCATCTGAGAAGCCGTAATATGTCCGTCTGCTGTGCGGATGATTTCCGCTTCATCACGAATATAGTCAATTACACGCTGATTTTCGTCCATATCCACATTTTCCTGTGCAAATACGCCGATTTTTACGGTTTCGCCATGCTCAACCGTGCCACTGTCGGGCTGCAGCTTCTTTGTCATCAGATTCATCAGCGTGGATTTCCCACAGCCGTTATTCCCGATGATCCCCACACGGTCATCTCTTAAAATAATGTAGCTGAAATCCTTGATATATGTTTTTCCGTCATATGCCTTGCATACTTCATTCAGCTCAATGGTCTTTTTGCCCAGTCTGCTGCCCACAGAAGAAAGTTCCACATTCTGCTTTTCTTCGGGTGCTCTGATAGCAGAAACTTCTTCAAATCGTTCCAGTCTTGCTTTCTGCTTTGTGGTTCTCGCTTTCGCCCCGCGACGTACCCATTCCAGTTCTGTCCGCAGGAAGTTCTGGCGTTTTCTTTCGCCTGCCGCTTCCAGTTCTTCTCTTTCTGCTTTCATTTCCAGAAACTTGGAATAATTCGCCTGATAAGAATAAATTTTACTTTTTTCCAGTTCCAGTGTACGATTGGCAACTCTGTCAAGGAAATATCTGTCATGCGTTACCATCAGCAGGGCTTTCGAATATTTTTCCAGATGCTTTTCCAGCCAGTCAACCGTATCATTGTCGATATGGTTAGTAGGTTCGTCCAGAATCAGCAGATCAACAGGGGCAATCAGCGCCGCCGCCAGTGCCACACGCTTTTTCTGTCCGCCGGAAAGTGTTTCTACTTTCTGCTCAAAATCGGAAATACCGAGCTTTGTCAGAATTGTTTTTGCTTCGCTTTCCAAAGACCATGCTTCCGCCTTATCCATCTGTTCCGCAAGCTCTGCCGCACGTTTTACCAGATGCTCCTGCTCAGGTGTTTTCGCCAGTGCCGCCATTGTTTCCTCATAATCCCGCACCAGTGCTAGCTTAGGATTTTCCCCGCGGAATACCTGCTGTAACACTGTTGTACCATCCACAAACAGAGGATTCTGGGACAGATAGCCGATACGCATACCGTTCATTGTAATGATTTCGCCGCTGTCCGCCTGATCTACCCCTGCAATGATTTTCAGGAGGGTACTTTTTCCAGTACCATTCACGCCGATCACGCCGATTTTATCGCCTTCATGGATACTGAAGGAAATATCGTCAAATATTACCCTCGTACCATAGCTTTTTCTGATATTTTCTGCTGTTAATAAAACCATATTTTCCACTCCAATATGTAATATTCTTGAGGGCTCTGCCCTCAAACTCCCGCCAAAGGGGTAACCCCTTTGGAATCCTATTTGCCTTCGGCGATATATCTCAAAAAATTCGCAGAAACGCTAGTTTCTGCAAATCGGGGTCGAGGGGTATAGGCACCGCCAAGATTCAGGCGGCGGCAAAGCCATCTTCCCGTAGGGAAGATGCCTGACCAATTCCCTTCGCAGGGAGCTCGAGGGACAGCGTCCCTCGATTATGTTTTCCGACCTTTCCAGATTAAAAAGCCCGCAGACACCACAATCAACGCCGCAGACAGCAGCTGTGACACTGCCAGACCGCCAATCTGCAGCTGGTCTGTCCGCAGACCCTCGATCCATACTCTGCCCAGTGCGTAGCCAAAGAAATATAACCCGCAGATCTGTCCGTCAAATTTCTTCTTGTACTTCCGAATATAGATCAGCAACAGGAACAGACACAGATTCCACATAGATTCATATAAAAATGTGGGATGCACCTGTATATATTCCACACCGCCAAATGTCATCACTTTTTCCAATGTATCCGCTGATACATCGCCCATACGTACCTGCGAAAGCTGATATCGCATGGCAAACAGTCCCTCCGTAAAGCCGCCGAATGCTTCACGGTTGAAAAAATTCCCCCATCTGCCAAGCACCTGCCCAAATGCCAGACATGGCACTGTCGTATCTGCCAGAAGCCAGAAATTAACCTTCTTTTTCTTACAATATACAATCGCCGTCAGCACTGCACCGATGATACCGCCATAAATGGCAAGACCGCCCTCCCGTATAGCAAATATCTTTTCGGGATGTGCACTGTAAAAGTCCCACGAAAACAGGACATAATACGCCCTTGCCCCGATAATCGCCGCAATCAGTGCATAAATCACAAAATCCAGATAAATCTCAGGATTCTGACCTGTCCGCTTCGCTTCCTTCATCGCCATCAGCACGCCAAGCAGTACCCCTGTGCCGATAAACACACCATACCAATAAACAGGCTTGCCGAGCAGTGTAAAGGCTACCCTGTCCAGATGTGCAATTTCAATCCCCAGATTGGGAAACCATATTTCAGGCATCGCTTCTCCTTCTTTCCCTTATTTCATTATTTCTTTTCAGCTGCTATCGAAGCACAGCTAGTACCATTGTATCGACAGACAGGGCATTTTGCAACAGTTTTTCCGCTTCTTCCGCACGAATCGACTTAATCAGATGCAGAACATCTGCCGCAGAAGCCCCTGCCATTGCCCATTCGATCTGCCCCATACAAAGACTTTCCGCGGAATCCAGCCGCCGCAGGAAACGCCCCAGCATTTTTTTTCGGATGCGCAGGAAATCTTTTTCGGAAATTCCGTTTTTCTGTAACTGCATACATACATTTGCCAACAGCTCTGCCACTTCCTCAGGCTGTTCCCCGCTTCCCGAAAGTGCCGTAAACGCATACCCGTCCCCACAGAAAAAAGCCGCCCCCAGTGGCTCATCCAAGAGTTCTGTTTCATATGCTTTCTGAAAAAATCTGCTGCTTTCGCCCGCTAAAATCTCCAGTACAAATCCCATTGCAATCCTCTGCCGCAGGCGTTGCGCTTTCTCGATTGGCGGCAGCTTGAATCCAATCTGAAACAGCGGACGGGATAGATTTTTCCGTTCTTCCTGATACTTTTCCACAATATCCGCAGGTTCTTTGTGTAAAACAGGGTTCCATTGGGTTTCTTTTCGCTCAAACTGCTCTGCCAGCCGCAGTACTTCCCGCACAGAAAAATCCCCTATGCAGACCAGAGCCATATCTTCTGTCGTATAATAACAATCGTATGCTTTTTGCAGTGTGGCTGCTGTAATCTTGCGAATACTTTCCGCCGTTCCTGCAATCTGCTCCCGCACAGGATGCACCGCATACATTCCTTCCAGCATTTTATAATAAACAAGCCAGTTCGGATCATCCTGATACATCGTAATTTCACTGGTGATAATTTCTTTTTCCCGCTCTGTATCTTCTTCTGTAAAATACGGTTTCTGCACAAATTCCAGAAGCAGTTTCAGATTTTCTGCAAATTTCTCCCGACAGCTGAAATAATACACCGTTTTTTCCGCATCGGTAAAGGCATTTGCAGATGCACCATTTTCTGCAAATTTTGTAAAGGCATCGCCCCATTCCTGCTGAAACAGTTTATGCTCTATAAAATGCGCCGTTCCCTGCGGGAATGTCAGCATCTCCCCATTTTCTTTCTGCCACAGTACATGATTTGCCCCTCTTTTCACTACAATCGCCGCAACCGTTTCTCCAAAATTCTTCTGCGACAATAAAAAATACGGCAGTCCGTTCTTTGTCCGTCCTGTTTTCCATTCAGCCACGCAAATCCCCCTTTTCTTTCGCTTCATTTTCTCCGCTGAGAAGATATACTGTCTGCAAACGCAGTCTTTTTGCCGCCCACATAATATCCTCTGCATCCGTTCGTCTGATCCTGCGCAAAAAGGTATCCAGAGATAGTCGTCTGCCCTGCAATGCCTGTTCTGTAAAGAAATCCACCATCGCCCACGGATTGTCTTCCAAGCCTGCATAGCTTTGCAAAACTGCCTGTTTTGCCTGTTTGAGCCGTTCCTGTGAAACAGGATTTTCCTGCAATTCTTTCAAACAATGCAACATTTCTTTGCCCGCTTTTTTCGCATCCTCAGCCCGCACCCCTGCTTGTATAAATAAATACGGTGTCATTGGCTGTATATTGGATTTGATGTCATAGCAAAGCCCGTTTTCCTCCCGTACCCGCTGAAACAAAAGAGAATCTCCGTCCCCGCCGAGAATATTGCTGCACAGAAGAACTGCCGCCTGCTTGCCTGCGGTAGCTGTATCCGCAGAAAACCCCAGTACCAGCCTTGCCTGTTCCATCTGCTCCCGTTCGGAAAGAAACTGCGGCTTTCTTTTTCCAGGTTCTGCTGTCAGATTCATTTTCTCAGTGCTCTCCCCTGCAAACAGCTTGCGCAAAGGGAACAGCTTCCCCCTCTCCGTCCGTTCTCCGCAGAAAAAAAGATATACCTTTGCCTGCTCTATCAGTTCGATATAGTAAGCATACAGCTGTTTTGCATCTATCCCTGCCAGATCCTCTGTATATCCGTCTGCACAGACAGCGAAGTTCGTTCCTTCTGCGGTTTCTTCCATTGCCCGCCTGTTAGCAAGTGCTTTTTTATCATCCTTCAAACTGTCCAGACGGCGTTTTAAAATCCGCTTCTGCCGCTCCACCACTTCCACTGAAAAAGCATCTTCTGCCGTCAGCAGTTCCCGCAGAAAAGCCACACCATCTGCCACATCCACCGCTTTCAGGGTTTCCAGAGAAAATAATAAAAGCTGTCGATCTCCTTTCTTCACAATGCTGACATCCCAGATTGCTCCAAACAGTTCCTCTGCTTTTTTTGTCATAGAATGTAAGTTTCTCCGTTTCAGCACCTCTGCCAGCAGTGCAGTTTTCGTTGCTGTTTCCCTCCGCAAAGGCGTTTCCAGAAACAGCGCAAACACATTTGTTTTATATTTCTGTCCGTCCAGTACAAAAATCCTGCATCGGGGTCGGTTCCAAATCCCCATACCTGCCACCTCATTTCTTTTTTCCCTATTCTTTCCGAAAAAAAGTATTTTATGTGAAATGGTTGCAAAGGGGATTTTCGGGGAGTATACTGAATTTACTTTTGATGATAAAAAGGGAGGCTTTTTGATGCAGCAAACACGCTTACAAATGATAAAACGCATTTTCGAATCTGCACTCGGGTTATTTATTTTCGCCATTGGGGTCTATCTGACCATACAGGCAAACATCGGGCTTGCACCGTGGGACTGCCTTTCCATGGGTATTTCCGCTCGTACCGGTTACAGCTATGGCTTTGTACATACCACGCTCAGCTTTATTATCCTGATCGTTGATATTTTAATGAAGGAAAAAATCGGCTACGGCACTTTATTAGATGCCATGCTGGTCGGCAATTATGTGGATTTCATCGCCCGTTTTGAGCTATTGAAAGTCAGCGAAAGTCTGCCTTTCAGTATTTTGCTTGTTGTCATCGGGCTGTTTATTATGGGCTATGGCGTATATTTTTATATGAAAGCAGGACTGAGCTGTGGTCCCAGAGATTCCCTTCTGATCGCCCTCGGTAAACGCTTCCCTCGCACGCCCATCGGTGTCGTACAGACCGTTATGGTCGCTGTTGTACTGCTGATCGGCTGGCTGCTCGGCGGGCCTGTCGGCATCGGCACAATCCTCTCCGTATTCGGTCTGGGGACTGCCCTGCAGATTGTCTGTAAAATTTTCCGCTTTGAACCACGAGATGTCGTACACCAGAACCTCATGGAAACAAGCAGACTTCTATTTAAAAGATAAATCAAAATTGAAAGACCTTGGGGGCGTTGCCCCCAATACCCCTTTAAAACC
>CALASU010000067.1 GCA_937888765.1 uncultured Clostridia bacterium
TGAGTGCTGCTGCAGCTTTGACAGGTTCTGTAACTACAGGGATAAGCAAATGCGGTATGCCGCTGTAGTTGGCAAGTTCCACTACCTTAGGGTCTATCAGCACCAGCTTGACTTCATCAGGTCTTGCCTTATAAAGGATGCTGGCGATTATGCTGTTGATGCATACAGATTTACCTGAACCTGTAGATCCGGCTATCAGCAGGTGAGGCATAGTCTTCAGGTCAGCCACGATAGCCTTTCCTGATATGTCTTTACCTACTGCAAAAGTGATCTTCGATTCAGATTTCTTGAATTCTGCAGAATCTATGATCTCTCTCACTGTGACCATATTGATACGGTCATTTTCTATCTCTATTCCCACTGCCGGATTGCCCGGGTTAGGCGTTTCTATTCTTATACTCTTAGCTTCCATGTTGAGGGCGATATCGTCAGCAAGATTTTTGATACTCTTTACTTTGACGCCCACATCAGGATGCACTTCATATCTGGTTACTGCAGGGCCCTGTGTAACATTAGTTACAGTCGCTGAAATATTGAAGCTTCTAAGCGTATCTTCCAGCTTCATTGCCTTAGCTCTCAAGCTGTTCTCATCTTCCATCCTATTAGATGCAGTCCTGCTTGCTTTCTTGAGAAGATCGATAGATGGGAACTGATAACTTTCGGACGAAGTGAGAGTGATATTGAAATCTTCTTCCTTGAGAGCAGCTTTGGCAGCTTCTGCCTTAGTCAGCTTTTCTTCTGCAGCCTTAGGAGAGAATCCTCCAACGATCACAGGCGCTCTTCCAAAAGCCTCAGCTTCAGGTGCTGCATCTTTTGCGGCCAGTTCAGCTTCTATCTCTGCCTTTTTCCTTCTTCCCCTCTTAGGCTTTTCTTTATTTTCACCAAGAGAGAAGTCAAGAGGTTCTTCTTTCATGCCATCTCTTCCGGAAACTCTGTTATCGCTGTTCATGTAGCCCATGATCTTTCGCTGTCTGTCTGTCATATTATTTGAAGCAGCAGCTTCACCAAAGGCATTTGAACTATGTGAATCTCTTTCCATCATCATCTGCATCTGCTGATTTCTGATAGCTTCTTCTTTCTCACGTTCGATACGTCTTTCTTCTTTGGAAACAGCTCTTGCTTCTTTTCTTTCCTTCGCTTTTTCGAAGAATCTTGAAATAGGAGTATCCATGATGAGCAGCAGACAGATTATTATCACTACAGATGATAAGATATATAATCCTGCCATGCCTATGAACTTGACGATGATCTTACCAAGCACCATGCCGAAGACTCCACCGTCATCCAGCACCATGCCGTTATTGTAATGTACTGCCATATTGAACAGACCATCGTTGATGATTTCGTCTGTGATGAATCTTCCTGAGTTTATCAGTGAGATCATAAAGAAGATGATCAGCAACAGTATCACCGATTTAGTTCCTGTATGTATAGTCTTTTTGGCGAACAGCAATATACCGTACAATATGAAATAGTACGGTAATATGTATGCGGCAAATCCGAACAAGCCTTTGAAAACATCTGATAACGCATCGCCTACTGCGCCTGCAAGTGTAGTATGGAATGCGATGGCAAGGAAAACGCCGACAGCGATGATAAGAATTGCTACGATCTCATCTTTTACTCTGCCGTTAACTTTGCTTTCTGAAGCCCTTGCACTTCGCGAAGCATTTGCTGAGCGCGAAGCTGTGCTCTTTGCAGAAGAACTTCTTCCTGAAGACTTGCCCTTTGCACCTGACTTAGTATTCTTATTTTTACTGCCCGGAGGTCTACCGGGTTTTCTCTTAGTCCCTGACATTTCTAACCTCTTCTTAGTTTTATTCATACATAGATAATTGTATCATAAATATATAAGAAATGATATATGAAATAATTGCTGTGACCCCTTTACTTTTATGGGGTCGCGGTGGTACAATTATTGGCGTATATGATTTTGAACATAATTTAAGTTTACATACAGGAGGTCATCATGAACAGAAAACCAAACATCGCAGTAGTAGGCGCAACAGGAGTTGTTGGCTCAACTTTCCTGAAGGTGCTGGAAGAAAGAGATTTTCCATTTGAAAATATCTACTTCATGGCATCAGCAAAATCAGCAGGTAAGAAACTGCCTTTCAAGGGCAAGGAATATATCGTTGAAGAGCTTACGGAAAACTCATTCGACAAACCTATCGATATCGCTCTCTTCTCAGCAGGCGGCGGCACAAGTGCTAAGTTCGCTCCTATCGCTGCTTCAAAGGGCGTAGTAGTTGTTGATAACAGCTCACAGTGGAGAATGGATCCTGAAGTTCCTCTCGTAGTTCCTGAAGTAAATCCACAGGACATCGAATGGAACAAGGGTATCATCGCTAACCCTAACTGTTCAACTATCCAGGCTATGGTAGCACTGAAGCCACTGCAGGACAAATACGGCATCAAGAGAGTTATCTACTCAACTTACCAGGCTGTATCCGGCTCAGGCGTTAAGGGTATCACTGACCTGAAGAACGGCCTCGAAGGCAAGGACGAACCACTTCAGGCTTATGCTCACCCTATCGCAGGAAACTGCCTGCCGCACATCGATGTATTCACAGAAAATGGATACACTAAAGAAGAAATGAAGATGGTAAACGAAACAAGAAAAATTCTGCACAATGATGCAATGCGTGTAACAGCAACAACTGTACGTGTACCCGTTTTCGATTCTCACAGCGAATCCATCAACGTAGAATTCGAAAATCCTTTCGAACTGGATGAACTGATCGAAGTACTGAAAAACGCTCCCGGCGTTGTAGTACAGAACGACAGCGCAAACAATGAATACCCTATGGCAGTGACAGCAGCAGGCAAAGATGAAGTATTCATCGGCAGAATCCGCCGTGACGAAAGTGTTGACAGCGGTGTAAACCTTTGGGTAGTAGCAGACAACATCCGTAAGGGTGCTGCAACAAACGCTGTTCAGATTGCTGAAACAATCATCAAAAACATGAACGCATAAGATACATAACACCTTAATAATAATTAAAAAG
The DNA here is from genome assembly GCA_937888765.1 of uncultured Clostridia bacterium. GTDB lineage: Bacteria > Bacillota > Clostridia > Lachnospirales > Anaerotignaceae > Anaerotignum_A. The sequence continues at coordinate 3,009 of CALASU010000067.1, forward strand.
TTTCCATATTTCAGGAGGTCATATACTATGTCTATTTTTACAGGTGCAGCAACAGCTCTGGTAACACCCATGCACGCTGACGGCAGCGTAAACTACGATAAACTGAAAGAACTGGTTGAATTCCAGATCACAAACGGCATTGACGCTCTGGTAATCTGCGGTACAACAGGCGAAGCAAGCACACTGTCCGACGAAGACCAGATCGAATGTGTACGTTTTGCAAAAGAAGTTGCTGCAGGTCGTGTGCCCATCATCGCAGGTGCAGGCAGCAACGATACAGTACACTGTATCGAACTGGCACAGGCTTGTGAAAAAGCAGGTGCAGACGCAGTTCTTCTGGTAACACCCTACTACAACAAAGCAACACAGAAAGGTCTGATCCTGCACTACACAGCAGTTGCAGAAAGCATCAATATTCCTATCATTCTGTATAACGTACCCGGCAGAACAGGCTGCAATCTGGCACCCAAAACAGTATACGAACTGTCCAAAGTAAAAAATATCGCTGCTGTAAAAGAAGCAAGCGGCAACCTGTCCCAGGTAGCTGAAATTGCTGCACTGTGCGGCCCTGATTTTGATATCTACAGTGGTAATGACGACCAGATTCTGCCCGTACTTTCTCTGGGCGGCAAAGGCGTAATCTCCGTACTGTCCAACGTAGCACCCCAGAACACACACGATATGGTTGCAAACTTCCTGAACGGGAATGTACAGGATTCCATCAAACTGCAGCTGGATGCCATCGAACTGATCTCCGCACTGTTCTGCGAAGTAAATCCCATCCCCGTAAAAGCGGCGCTGAATCTGATGGGCTATGAAGTTGGTTCCTGCAAACTGCCTCTGTGCGACATGGAAGAAAAGAATCTGGAAGTACTGAGAACAGCAATGAAAAACTACGGCTTGATTTAAGACCGTGGGGCTCTGCCCCACCACCCCGCTGGGGTATAATACCCCAGACCCCTATACCGCAGAAGCATGTACATGCTTCTGCAAAATCAGGGTCCAGGGAAATGATTTCCCTGGTGGGAGTTTGAGGGCAAAGCCCTCAAGAAAAAAGGAGTTTTGATATGATTAAGATTATGATTCATGGCTGCGGCGGCAAAATGGGTCGCGTGGTAGCCGAACTGGTTAAAAACGAAGCAGACTGTCAGGTAGTGGCAGGTATCGACCCCGGTATGCCCGCTCTGGAGTTCCCTGTGTTCCCCAGCTGCGAAGCATGTGATGTGCCCGCTGATGTCATCATCGACTTTTCCACAGCAAAGGCAGTGCCCGCTCTGCTGACATTCGCCAAGGAAAAACAGATCCCCGTTGTACTCTGCACAACAGCACTTTCTGATGAAACAACAGCAATGATGAAAGAAACAGCAAACGACGTTGCTGTTCTGAAATCCGCGAATATGTCCGTTGGCGTGAACCTTCTGCTGGATCTGGTACAGCGTGCGGCGGCAATCCTTGCAGAAAGCGGCTTCGATATTGAAATTGTGGAAAAACACCACAATCAGAAAATCGACGCCCCCAGCGGTACAGCAATCGCCCTTGCCGATGCCATCAATCAGGCAATGGACGAACGCTATCATTATGTATATGACCGCTCTCAGGTGCGTGAAAAACGTGAAAAAACAGAAATCGGCATCCATGCTGTACGCGGCGGTACGATTGTAGGCGAGCATGATGTGATTTTCGCAGGCAGAGATGAAGTAATCGAACTGAACCACAGAGCAACTTCCCGTGAAGTTTTCGCTGTTGGTGCAGTGAAAGCTGCAAAATTCCTCGCAGGCAAGCCCGCAGGTCTTTACAGCATGAAAGAAGTTCTGCAATAAAAATTTAAAAATTAAAAATAAGCAAATAAAAAATCCTCCGAATCATCGGAGGATCTTTTTATTTTTCTGGTTTGATCTGATAGATCGCTTCTGCTTTTTCGGCAATTCCCGCAGGCAGCATTGCCCCTGTCAGAATCAGATCCATATTTTCAGGACGTTTTTCCAGCAGTTCTTCCACTTCCGCTTCCTGCAGATAGCCTTTTTCCACACATTCCAGAATGCCGTCCAGCATCAGCATTTCACATTCGCCGGTATCCACAATTTTTTTCGCAAAATTAAATGCATTGCGGATTTCGGCAGACATTTCTTTCTTTAATGCTTCATTTGTTTCCGCTTCCAGTAATGCTTCTTCCTTACGGGATTTTTCAAACCGAAAAATACGAAAATCCGGTTCCAGCTTCTGCAGTATCCCTATTTCCTTACTGTTATAGTAATCCAGGAACTGAATCATGACCACGCGCAATTCCTCGCCAATGGCACGCAGCCCAAGGCCAACCGCTACGCTGGTTTTCCCCTTTCCCATGCCATAATAAATGGAAATCTGACCTTTTCTCATGTTCTTTTCACTCCTGCTTCTTCTATCGGATCTTTCATCCGGATTTCTTATCAGTCAATCTTTTGTACCGCTGTTTCCCTTTCCCCTCTTTCAGGTACTTCAATCTTGGAAACAGACACTTCATAGGCGATCCGTTCTTCTACCATTTCGCCAATCCGTTTCTGGTATGTTCTGCTTTGCACTCTGCCCCAAATCCTGATATTTTCGCCAACCTCAAGATTTGCCATGTATCTCGCATTTCTCCCCCATGCAATACAGGGGATATAATCCGATTTATTATATGCACGATTTACCGCTACCAGAATATCAGAGATTTCTCTGCCAAAGGGTGTTTTGCGATAAATCGGAGGCTTGCAAAGAAAACCATTGAGGAAAATCTGATTTTCGCTCTTTGTTTCTTCTTCCTCCATCAGACGGATTTCTCTTGCAAAAACCGTCAATATCAGACGATTTTTCTTGCTGTTATAATTGTTGTAGCTGCGAAGCTGACCTGCAATGTCTACTTTCACACCTACCTGCAGTTTCTCCCGATCGATCAACCGTTCCGAAACGGTAACCGGAAGAATATCCGCTTTGTCGCTCAGACGTTCAGAGGAAACCTGAAAGGTATAAAACCCTTCTCCGTACACCTCATGGCTGAAGACACATCCCGCCACAATCTCACCGGCAATCTGTACCGTGTTGTTTTCAGGCAGTACATCCATCTGCATCGTATCTCTCCTTTTCTTTGCCAAGGAATCGCCTCAGCAATGTTTGTTCAGTAGTTCAGTTTATGCAAAAACAACCTCCTATAGAATCAGTTTCTTCTAAACTTCCCCTGCTTTGAACCATTTAACGAATGCCCTCTCACATTCCCATGCGTTTTTTTCCATTGCTAAAAACAAAGCCAATTTTTACGCAATCAATGGCTACTACCATTGTGTAATCTTTTGTACGATACATCATAGGCGCGCCGCCTCTTTTTACAACGACAGCATCTATTTTTTTTCCTTCTTTTGTCCAGTAACTAAGGAAAGCAAAGTCATCTTCCTGACGCACAGCCCATTCCAGCTCCAGCAGTGGCTTTACAAAAAAGTCACCCTCACAGCCAAAATAGCTGTTTATGTTATTTCTTGCCTGCTCATACTCTAGTACCGGTTCCATTTCCCTTCCCATAGCTTCCTCCAAATACCAATATTTGTTCTTAGTCTTATGGTACTGATTTTTTGGACAGTTGTCAATATTAACCTGTTTTCCTGTCATATACAGTTTTATCAAAAAAGAGCCCTGATTTCGCCATCAAGACTCTTTTTTGTCTGAATCTGTCAAAAAAAATCAGATTTTTCTATGAAAAAGCTACAGAAAATCAGATTTTTCTTTTCATTTTTCATGCAGGTTATTTTTCAGTGTCTTTCCAGAACACCTTTCAGATATCTGCCCGTATAAGAGCTTTCCACCTTACAGATTGCCTCGGGTGTGCCGCAGGCTACCAGTGTACCGCCGCCATTGCCGCCCTCAGGTCCTAAATCAATGATATGGTCCGCTGTTTTGATGACATCCAGATTATGCTCAATTACAACGACCGTATTGCCATATTCTGCCAGTCTTTGCAGAATATGCACCAGCTTATGCACATCGGCTGTATGCAGACCTGTTGTCGGTTCATCCAGAATATACATTGTGCGTCCTGTACTTTTACGGCTCAGCTCCGTTGCCAGTTTCACCCTCTGTGCTTCCCCGCCCGACAGCGTTGTGGAGGACTGCCCCAGCTGTACATAGGAAAGCCCCACATCATACAGCGTCTGCAGCTTCGCTTTGATTTTTGGAATATTGGCAAAAAACTCCAGTGCTTCTTCCACCGTCATTTCCAGTACATCCGAAATCGTCTTGCCTTTATACTTTACTTCCAGGGTTTCCCTGTTATATCGCTTACCATGGCAAACCTCACAGGGTACATACAGGTCTGGCAGGAAATGCATTTCAATCTTTACGATACCATCCCCTGCACAGGCTTCACAGCGTCCGCCTTTTACATTAAAGCTGAACCGTCCTTTCTGGTATCCTCTCAGCTTCGCTTCATTCGTCTGTGCAAATACATCACGAATCATATCGAATAAGCCTGTATAGGTCGCAGGATTGCTTCTTGGCGTACGCCCGATCGGGGACTGGTCGATATTGATAACCTTATCCAGTTTTTCCAGTCCCAGAATATCCTCATGCTTACCGGGGCGTGTTTTCGCACGGTTCAGATCTCTTGCCAGTCTTTTATACAGAATCTCGTTGATCAGCGAGCTTTTCCCGGAACCGCTGACCCCTGTCACACAGGTAAACAGCCCCAGAGGAATTTCCACATCAATCTCTTTCAGATTGTTTTCTGCCGCACCTTTGATTGTCAGTACTGCATCTTTCTGCATGGGTCTGCGTTTCTTCGGCACTTCAATCTGTTTTCTGCCGCTCAGATACTCCCCTGTTACAGAGCCTTCACAGGCTTTGATCGCTTCCACGTCGCCCGCACAGACGATTTCGCCGCCGTCCCTGCCCGCACCGGGGCCGATATCCACCACAAAATCCGCCGCAAGCATGGTATCCTCATCATGTTCTACCACAATCAGAGAGTTCCCGATATCCCGCAGATGTTTCAATGTCGTCAGCAGCTTATCATTGTCCCGTTGATGCAGACCAATACTCGGCTCATCCAGAATATAAACCACACCGACCAGACCGGAACCGATCTGCGTTGCCAGGCGGATTCTCTGCGCTTCCCCACCCGAAAGCGTACCTGCTGTAC
>CALASU010000068.1 GCA_937888765.1 uncultured Clostridia bacterium
CCTATACTATTGGCGGGGACACTGCGGGAGAAGGCAGTGACTATTTTACGGCACAGGTGATTGACAACATCACAGGGGAACAGATGGCACGGCTCAGATGGAGAAGATGTGATGAAGATACCTATGCAAAGCAGGTATATTGTCTGGGAATGTATTACAACACAGCACTGCTTGCGATAGAAGTCAATTTTTCCACGCATCCGCAGAAGGTGTTGGAATATCTCAGATATCCGAAGCTGTATGTGCGGGAGGTCATGGACAATTATACGGGAAAGCTGCGGCAGTCGTATGGATTTCAGACAAACGGGCTGACAAGACCAGTACTGCTTGCGAAGCTGACGGAATTTCTGCGGGATAATGTGCAGTTAGTGTATGATAGGGACACGCTGGAAGAATGTCTTTGCTTTATCCGAACCGAAAGCGGCAGAGCAGAAGCGGAACTTGGCAAGCATGATGACCTTGTGATGGCGTATGGGATTGCCCTGATGGCGAGAGGTCAGCAGAGAATGACAGAAGAAAGCTTGCAGAAGCAGAAAAAGTGGACTGCGGATATGTGGGAAGATTACAGAAATGCAGATGCTGCAGGAAAGAAATATCTGAAAGAAAAGTGGAAATAAGGGTGGTGAGAGTTTTGCGAAAAAAGGATAAGAGAAAGCTGCAGATGTGGCAGGACAGACTTCGGGAAAATGAAGCGGCAATGGCTGTGGAGCAGACGAATATGCAGCGGCGTACAGAATTATATGAAGGTACAAGATATATTGAAACGCCGCCGAATACAAAGACGAAAAAGACGGAAGAATATGCGAGCAATGTACGTAATATCGTAGCGGAGCTGATCGAGGCGCAGGTAGACAGTGCGGTGCCGATGCCGAGAGTGACCGCAAGAAGAAAAGCAGAGGAAGGTCTGGCAAAAACGGCGGAGGATTATCTGAAAAATGAAATGGACAGGCTTCCATTTGAACGGCTGAATGATCTGGATGAACGGATTTCGCCAATACAGGGCGGAGATATTTTCTTCGTGGAATGGGACAGCGACAGGCACACGCATCATACACGGGGAGAATTATGTGTGAGTATTCTGCATCCCAGACAGGTCATTTTTCAGGATGGTGTGAATGAAATCAATGATATGGATTATCTCATCATCAACATGGGGATGACGAAAAAACATATTTTGGAAAAATGGGGCGTGGATGTAGAGCAGGAAACGGAAAGTGACCCCGAAAGCAGAGGCGGTACAAGTCTTGCAGAAGATGTGGTAACCGTACATATGGGATATTTCCGTAATCCAAAAGGCGGTATCGGACGATTTGTATGGGTCAATGATGTGGTTCTGGAAGAATTGGAAGATTATCAGGCAAGAAAAAAGAGATGCTGTGCAAAATGCGGCGGGGATATGACAGGAGAAGAAGTCTGCCCCTATTGTGGAAGCCGAAAGAGTGAAGAACAGGACAGGGATGTATTTACATTATATGAAGATATCGTAAGAAGTGACGGCAGTGTGATTTCGCAGTACGAACAGGTGGAACAGATGCCAGAGAAAGGGATGCAGCCATTGATGATGGATACATGGGGGAATGCCTATGAGGCACAGCCTGTGACGATAACCAGACCGAGGGAGATTCCTTATTATAAGCCTGATATTTACCCCATTGTAATCAGAAAAAATGTGAGCGTATGGGGAAAGGTGCTGGGCGACAGCGATGTTGATAAAATCGCTGACCAGCAGAATATGATTAAAAAATGTGATACCCGTGTGCAGGAAAAACTGGATCTGGGCGGCAGTGTGCTGACGCAGGGAGAAGAAACAGAACTGGAATATACAGATGAACAGCTGAAAATTGTACGTTTCAAAACACCTGCAGAACGGTCTTTGTTTGGGGTACACAACCTGCAGGTGGATACGAGCTTTGACCAGATGGCGGCAAATGAATGCTATGAGCAGGCAAGGCGTATTCTAGGGATTACAGACAGCTTTCAGGGCAGACCGGACAGGACAGCTACCAGTGGGACGGCAAAGCAGATCGCAGTGGCACAGTCAGCAGGTCGTTTGGAAAGCAAACGCATTATGAAAAATGCAACGTATGCGGATTTATATGAAGTAATGTTCAAATTTCTGCTTGCGTACAGCGATGAGCCGAGAAGTGTAAGGCACAAAAATGTGGATGGCAGCACAACATACAGTGAGTTCAACAAATATGATTATCTGGCACAGGATGCGGCCGGGGAATGGTATTGGATAGATGATTTTCTGTTTGGCGTGGACAACAGCAGTGTACTGACGGGAAACAGAGAAGCAATGTGGCAGGAAATTCGGATGAATCTGCAGACAGGTGCTTTCGGGAATCCGCAGGAAACAGATACGCTGATTTTATTCTGGAGCATGATGGCAAAACAGCAGTATCCTTTTGCGGCAGAGATCAAGGAGCAGCTGGAAAGCAAAAGGCAGGAAAATCAGCCAAATCTGATAAATCAGACAAGTCAGAACGGAAAGGTGGTGAATGGATATGAGTAAAAATGGGCTGAATGTAGGCAGAGGTGGTTCTATGGAAGTAAAAGCACCAAAAAACGGCGAAGTGGAGAAAAAGACTGCACCAAATAAGCAGAAAGGCGGCGACCTGAGAGCAAAATAAAATGGTGCAGAAGAAACAGGAAAAATAACAAAGAGTGGAGGTGAAAAAATGGAATATGAAGATTTTGAAGATGTATTTTCTGAAGAAGAGGAATGGGAAGAAGACTTTACGGAAAGAAATCCAGATGAAGAATCTGAAGTAGTCGATTGGGAAGAAGACGGCTATGAAGAAGCTGCGGATTGGGAAGAGGAAGGTTACGAAGAAGATGATGACTGGGAAGAGGAAGAACAGGAAGCATTTGAGGAAGTGCCTGATCTTTCCCTGAGAGAAGGAATGCAGATGCTTCCTGAAGAACTTCGGCTGGTGCAGAAGGCACAGGAGATTGTAAGAAAGCAGGAGCAGCAGGAAGCAGATCATTTTATGGAAAAGGAATTTCTGGCATTGCAGAAAGAATTTCCTGACTGTGGCTTGCGTGAAGTAGGAGAATTGCTGCAGACCGAGGCAGGCAAAAAAGCCCTGCAGCTTTGGAAAAGCGTGGATATTCCACTGGCGGATGCCTATGCGGCAACACATCGTATCCAGATTCAGGAAAGACAGCATGCGGCAATCAGACAGGGCATTCTGAATCAGATGAACGGTAAACGCCACCTGACACAGACAAGAGGCGGGCAGGAAAGAATGGAAATGCCTGCGGATGTAAGAAGAGAATTCAGAAAGTATTTTCCAAATGCATCTGATAAGGAAATTGAAAAAATGTACAGAAAAAATCAACAGCAGGAATAAAGCATAAGGAGGGACAGAGATGTTTCAGGTAAAAGACAGAATGATTACAAGCGTAGAGCCTTTTGCATATCTGCCTGTGACAGAGGGCGAAATCTATACAGTGGGTGAGGCTCTGATGATGCAGGAAAAAGCAACAAAATGCGGCGAAGCAGAAAAGCCTACACATATCTGTATGGGTGCAGGTGACGGCGAAAAAGTGCCGGCAATGCCTGTACTGGATACGACAAGATTTGAAGTGCCCTATACAGCATTGCCTACAGTTGGTGCAAAAGTAATGCTTGCGCTGGATGGGCTGCAGGTAACAGCAGCAGAAGGTGGTGCGTTTACGATTGTATCTGTGGATACAGAAGCGCATACGGTAACGGGGTATTTTAGATAAGGCAGCGGGCTTCCGTCGGATCTGACTGAGCGACCATACTGGCGAAGCCAGTGAGAGCGAGGGAACGACGGAAGGGTTAGCGGTTTTTCCTGAAAGGAAAAAGCCAATTATAGAATATAGATGAAAAATAAAGAATCGAAGGGAAAAAAGGAGTGAAAACAATGAGTGGTATTGTATTTTCTCAGAGCAGTGGAGTAAATAATTCTGTATTTGGTAAAAGTCAGGAGCCTATTAAGGCAATGATTACAGCGGGCGTGGAAGGCTTTGAAAAAAGAAGCCTGCTGGAAAAGATCTTCTACATGGACAAAACAAAGAATTTTGCGGAAAAATATGCGACTATGACAGCAATCGGCGACTTTGAAGATGTCGGCGAAAACGGTGCAACGCCTGAAAGCGGTATGCAGGAAGGTTTCTGCAAGGTGATCGAGCCTTCTACATGGAAAAACAGCTTTATCATTTCTCAGGAAATGATGGAAGATGCAAAGATTGGCGATATTCGCAACAGTGCGAAGCGTTTTACAACCTCTTACGGCAGAACAAGAGAAAAATTCGGTGCGAAGCTGCTGGCAAGCGGTGCAGAAAGCACGATGGAATTCGGCAAGAAAACATATTCCATTACCTGTGCAGACGGCAAGCCCATGTTCTGTGCGGAGCATCCTTCTGCGACACAGGGCACAAAGTACTTACAGTCTAACCTGTTTAAGGGCGCATTCAGTCAGGAAGTGATGGATAAGATGCAGGAAATGATGCAGCAGTTCTGTGATGATGACGGCAATCTGCAGAGCGTTATGCCTGATACGATCATCATTCCCAACAGCGGCCCTCTGAAACGTGCGGTATTTGCGGCGGTGGGCTCTGAACTGGACCCTGAAACAAACAACAATGCATGGAACTTCCAGTGCGGTCTGTGGAATGTACTGGTATGGAACTATCTGCCCAACACCATCAACGGCAAGCCTTACTTCTTTATGGCAGACAGTCAGTATATGCAGGACTATGAATGTATGCCATGGCTGGATCGTATCAAGCTGAAAGTAAACAGCTACATTGACAACAATACAGATGCAAACGTATTCAAGGGCAGAAGCAGATTCGGCGCGGGCTTCAACAACTGGAGAGGCATTGCGCTGTGCGGCGAAGGCTTTGAAAACGGCACAGATCTGACTGCAGAATAAGAGAGGGGGTTGCGTGAATGGCGACAACATGGGAAGAACTGCAGGTAACCTGCCTGCAAAAGATTTTCAGTATTGACGGGGACGTGCTTGTAACGGACAGCAACACGCAGCCCTATATCAAGAGTATGCCCGCGGCGGCAAGTGAGGCTATGCTGCTTCTTTCAACGGCAGGTCGGGCATTTCAGAAATGTCTGACACTGGTGCAGCATGGGATGACTGCGGAAGAAACACCTAAAGAATCTGCAGAAGATGCAGGAACGGACGGGGATACAGGAGAAGCAGGCGAAACAGAAGAAACAGTGAACTATCAGGAAAGGATTGGCGGCTGGATTGCCTACAACCTGAAAGGCATGACGGGTGACTTTTATGCGCTGGACGAGGTACGGCTTGACGATGGGGAGAAATATGAAGCATTTACAGGGTACAGAATGGAAGGTAGTGCAATCCTTCTGCTGCCGGCTTCACAAAAAGGGACGTTCCGCATCTGGTACGAAGCCTATCCGCCCAGAATCACAAAGGATACCCCTGCGGATTTCGTGATCGACCTGCATCCCGAAGAGGTTTCGATGATTGCCCTGTATATGGCGGGGCAGTTATACAAGGATGATGATGTGAGCATCGCGCAGATCTATATGAATGAGTGGGCGACATGGCTGGAGGAACTCAAGGAAAGCGCAAAGCGGGTAAAAAGCAGAAACAGACGAAGCGGAAGCTGGAGCAGTGTGAAAGGGTGGTATTAAATGGCGAGATTTGATATTCCCGCAGCACCTGCCAGAAGCGTCGCAAAGATTGATACATTCAAGGGCGTGGACTTAAACTCCTCGCCCTCTAATGTAAAGATTTACAGAAGCCCGAATGCCCCGAACATGATGCGGGACATTCCGGGGAAGGTGCGAAAGCGGCAGGGCTATGAAAAGCTGATGACCTATGCAGGCAGGATCAACGGGGTACATATCCTGAAAGATGCGGAAACTGCCGCAGAAAAGGTACTGATCCATGCGGGAACGGCGTTATATCTGGGAGAGGAAAAGCTGTACGAGGGTATGGCGGATGAAAGAAGCGCAGGACGGCAGTTTTTCGGAAAGCTGTTTATCTTTGACGGAAAGAAAGCTCTCTGCTATGGAGAGTTTGAGGTGGAAGAATCAGAAGAAGAAAAAACAGAAGATACAGAAAATGAAACTGGAAGCACAGAAAGCGAAGCAGGCACAACAGAAAAAGAAGAAAAGAAAAAGGCTTTCATGGTAAAGACGCTGGAGGAAATGGCGTATGTGCCGACAGTGATCATTTCCCGTAACCCAACAGGCGGCGGGACAACACTGGAGCCGCTGAATCTGATCGGGAGAAAGTGGAAGGAAAGCTTTCTGAGTGATGGCTCTGCAACGGTATACCAACTGACAACAAAAGAACTGGACGAGGATACGGTAGAAGTGAAGATCCTGACAGCAGAGGGCGAATGGACAGAGAAGAAAGAAGGCACAGATTTCACGGTAGACAGAGAAAAGGGAACTGTGACCTTTAAAACCGCACCTGCTAAAAGCCCGATCACGGGGTTTGACAACGTAGAAATCACGGCGGCAAAGACAAGAAAAGGCTATGCTGACAAGATCAACAAGTGCCGCATTGTTTCTCTGTTCGGGGTAAACGGTGCAATGGACAGAATGTTTATCAGCGGGAACCCTGATTTCCCGAATCAGGACTGGTACTGCAAGATGGGCGATGGATTTTTCTGGGGGGATCTGTGGTACAGCACACTGGGACAGGATGGGTCTGCGGTGGTGGGCTACAGCATCATCAACGACAGGCTTGCCGCACACAAAAGTGATGCGGAAGAAGGGCGCAATGTCATTCTGCGCAAAGGCGAACTGGAAGACGATGAAGCTGTTTTTCCGATCATTGGGACACTGAACGGCAGAGGGGCTTTGGGTAGTCATGCGTTCGGGTATCTGGGCAGTGAGCCGTTGTTTCTGACGGATATCGGCATTATGGCGATCACGGCAGCTGACCTGACGGGCGAAAAATACAGCCAGAGCCGAAGCTATTACATCGACAACGTGCTGACAGCGGAAAAGAATCTTTCGGATGCGTTTGCGTATGTGTGGCGGGACTTCTATCTGATCTCGACAGGCACGGGCAGGGTGTATCTGCTGGATGGCTTACAGAAAAGCTATGATAAAAACAGTCCGTACAGTAACTTTCAGTATGAGTGCTATTACTGGGAAAATGTGCCGGCGAGGGTATTCTGGGAGGATGCCGAGGGACGGCTGTGCTTCGGGGACAGCGAAGGAAATGTATTTCGCTTTTATGACGATGTGACGAACCAGAAAAGCTACAACGACAACGGGGCGGCAATCCCTGCCAGATGGGATACGCCTGAATTGATGGGTGATTTGTTTTACAAGAACAAAAATTTTCGCCGCATTGACTGTATGCTCGCTCCTGCAATCGCAACAGGCGTGAAAGCATTTGCACAGGTAAAAGGTGTATGGGATGAAATCTATGACAGCGGGGCAAAGGCGATGTATTTCGACTTCAGTCACATCAACTGGGAGTTGATCAATTTTTCTACGAATGATACGCCGAGAACGATGGGGAGTAAAATCCGTATTAAAAAAGTAGATAAAGTGGCGTTCAGTCTGCGAAATGAGCGGTATAACGAGCCATTCGGCATCTATATGCTGGCACTGGAATATACGGAAAACGGCAACTATAAGGGGTGATAACATTTGGATATTTCAAAACTGCTTCTGACAGAAGAGGATTTTAAAGGGCTGGGTGTTTCGGCGCAGTCAAACCCGATGGAACTGCCGGAGGAGCAGGCAAAGGCGGTATTTGACCAGCTTGTAAAAGAGGTGATCACGCCGCGCATCAATGCGATTTTGCAGGAACTGGCGGCAATCGACCTGACGGCAGATGCAAAGAAGCCTGTTTCGGAAGCGCAGCAGGAGGCTCTGGATAAAAAAGTGAACCGAGAGCTGCGGACGGGAAGTGAAGCCGAGGAAAAGGTGCTTTCCGACAACAACTATGATGATACGGAAAAGGAAAATGTGCGGCTGAATACGGAAAAACGGCATGGACACGACAACAAAGCAGTGCTGGACAGCATTACGGAGCAGGATTACAGGAACTGGAACGGGGAAAATGTGCTGACAAAGGACAACACGGAGCCGTTTACACCGACAGGAGAATATCAGCCTGCAACAAAGGCGTATGTAGACAATGCTGTGTTAGAAACCGGCGCAGCGGATATGACACAGGCGGTATATGACCCGAAAGGAAGAAAAACGGATATTTTTAAAGAAATCGATGATGTGGCTGCTGTCTGTGCAGAGCAGTTGCAGCAGTTGCAGGATACGCTCATGGCAGCAGCTGCAGCTTCTCGGATTCTGACTGATGAGGAAACGAGAGAACGGTATACGCTGGGTGTGAAGAGCGGTGCATTGTATTATAGGAAGGTCGAGGTGGAATAAATGGCAGGAGAAATTTTTATCGCAAGACAGGATACCCTGGAAAAGGAAATTTTGCCAGCAGCATGGATTGCAGAGTATAAGATGCATGGGGAAGAAAGCTATGTTTTTAATGATCCTGCTGTCTGGGCGCGTTTGTGCATGAGTGCGGCGGCGGTCAATGATCCGAAGATCAGCGGGGAAGCGCTGGAATATGTGCTGACACATCCCGAAACCTGTGATTTTTCTGCATGGCTGATGCAGATCGGTGATCTTACGGAAGAAGAAAGAATGGTGTTTGCGGAAATCACAACAGCGGAACAGCTGGCAGCAGATGCGGCGGCTGTGGCGGTTGTTGCAGAGAGTGAAACGGCAATTACGGCAGTTATGAGAAGCGAAACGGCTTTTAATGCATTTTTGTTAAATGAGGAATCTCTGAAAGGGTTTTTGCTGGATGAGAAAATATTTGCAAGTGTTTTGGAAAATGAGACATCCATGCGGCTGATCGGCGGCCATGAAGAGGCGATGAATGCGATTGTGAATGATACAGCGGGAAGAACGGCACTGGAGAAATCAGCATATTATACCTCCTGTATTCAGCACAATGGTGTAGGAGCTGCAAAGATCGTAGCTTTTTATGGAGGGTTGGAGCCTTCTGAATACGCAGACTGTGATGCGCTTGCTGCATCTGAAACAGCAATGACAGCGATTCTTGGAATCGATGTGGGCAAGAGTGCGGTCGCAAAATCAGCAGCTATGCTGCGTGCGATCTGTATGCTGGACACTGCATCGGATGCATATGCCACAGTGGCACAGTCGTATAGATCTACGCTTATGAGTACACTGTCGCAAGCTCCGGATCTGTTTACAAGATCGGAGGAAGGGCTGTTCGTTTACAGCACCAAACGAACCAAGGGGCTTAACAAAAATAATATTTTTTTCCCTACGCGTATGTCAAGTGATGTGACGACATCTGTAGGCTTCAAGGTGTATTGGCAGGACAGCGGTACGACGATTCTGACAGGCACTGCAGCTGCGAATGCTACATTTAGTGCGGGGGTTTCTTTCAGAGGGGCTTCTGTATCCAGAAGCTCTGGTACGGATAATTGCTTTGTTTACTGTGATGTTTATACGGTAATTGAATAAAAGGGAGAGATAGGATGAACGGTTGGATAAAAGAAATGGAAAAAAGCCTGAAAGGGTTAGAGCAGAAGCAGGCTGGAATCGGCATCATGCAGAAAACATTGCATGATGAGCAGGCAAAGATCAGACAGGCACAGGAAAATACGGATGTGGTTATGAAGCAGAGGCTGACACTGATCGATCTGGAACTGGAAACGTTGTCTTCAGAGAACGCAGAAATAGAAGCGATGCTGATCGACACGGCACTGAATGCGGAATATACCGCCTGCCTGATGGAAACGAGCATGATGTAAAGGGGGAAAAGCAAATGATCTACAAGATGCTCCTGAAAAAGATTGAAAGCGGAAACTATGACAAGGACGATCTGCTGAAAAAGATGGATGTATACCTGTTGTGCGACCGCATTACGGAAGAACAGTACAGAGAGCTTACCGAAAAGATGAACGTACAGAAAGAAGTGTAACAGGAACATAAAAAGAGATACAAAAGACGGAAAAGAAGGAAGGTGGAGAAGAGAATGACGCAGTTTTTCAATAACGTAAATATGATTGGGGGCGCGGCGGTGACGGCAGTTGCGGCAATGTTCGGACAGTACTGGTTTTTATTTGCGGGATTTCTGCTGTTCAATGTAATCGACTGGCTGAGCGGCTGGGCAAGAAGCCGATATAGGCACGAAAGCTGCAGCAAGGTCGGCGCAAAGGGAATTGTGAAAAAGGTATGGTACTGGGTGGTTATCGGGACAGCTTTTTTTATCGGGTTTTCGTTTGAGCAGATGGGACAGAGCATCGGCGTGCCACTGGATTTCATGAATCTGGTGGGATGGTTCGTACTGGCGAATTATCTGGTGAATGAGATCAGAAGCATTCTGGAAAATCTGGTGGATATGGACGTGCCTGTGCCTGTCTTTCTGACAAGGGGGCTGAAGATTGCTGCAGAGAAGATTGAAGCCGCAGCACAGATTGGAGGCGAAGACGATGAACAGGACAAAGGTGTTAGTGGCATTAGATGACGGACACGGAACAGAAACGGCGGGGAAACGTACCCCCGCTTTTCCGGACGGCAGTGTAATGAAGGAAAATGAATTTAACAGCAAGGTGGCGGCATATCTGAAAGAAGCACTGGAACGGTGCGGGTTTGCAGTATTGCTGGTTGCTCCCGAGGATACGGATACGGCTCTGAAAACCAGAGTGGTGCGGGCGAATGATGCAAATGCAGATGCCTACATCAGTATCCATGCAAATGCCTATGGTAGTGACTGGAACAGTGCAAACGGCATGGAAAGCATCATTTATGAGAAGATCATGGGACACAGTAAAACTTATGAATTTGCCCAAAACATCCATACTGCACTGATCGCAGGAACAGGCAGACGGGACAGAGGCATTAAGCGAAGCGGTGATTTATATGTTCTGAAGAATACAAAGATGCACGCGGTGCTTCTGGAATGCGGCTTTATGACGAACAGAGAAGAGGCAGAACTGCTGAAAAGTGACAGTTACCGCAGAAAGTGTGCGGAAAACATCTGCAGGGGTGTCTGTGCGTTTTATAAAATAGAGTACATCGTACCCGAAAAGAAGAACGGAGATAGATACAACGAACTGGACGAGCTGCCGAACTGGGCGAAGCCATTGCTGCAGGAAATGGCAGACAAGGACTGTTTCGGAAACCCGAAGGAAATGGATCTGAGCCATGACATGATCCGCACGATGATTCTGATGGACAGGCTCTGGAAAAAGAGAGGGGGAACGGCATGAAATATGCGTTGACACTGGTAAAAAGCCCAAAGGATGAGCGGGACTGGTATTACGGGAAGATCGTGAAAACGGCAGGAGAACTGCCGAAGAGAGCAAGCCTGCGTCAGTACTGCGACAGGATACGTGATCAGGGGAAAGCGGGCTTCTGTCACAGCTTTGCAGGAACGGCACTGAAAAATGCGCAGGAAACGATGGAAAGAGGATACAGACTGTATGACTTTTCGCCTCTGGGACTGGCAAGGGCGGTTAAGGCAAGGGACGGAATTGTGTATACAGAGGGAAGCACTCTGCTGAACGTATGTCAGGCATTATGCGAGGATGGCGTTTTTGATGAAGTGTATTATCCTTACGGGACATACAAGGCAGGAACGCTGAAATTTCCTAAGATGAAAGTGTCTGCGGAAGAGGAAAAGAAGATACCGAAATATTTCTGTAAGAATTACGCCCGTGTGAATTCTCTGGAGGAACTGAAACAGGCGGTCAGTGAACAGAAGCCGGTTCTGCTGGGGGTTACCTGTTCGGAAGAAATCTACACACCGACAGACGGCTGTATCGGACTGCCTCTGGGGGCTTTTATCATCGGCGGTCATGCACTGCTTGCGGTGGGGTATGATGATGAAAAGGAAAAGACTGTCAGAGGGCGTAAATACAAAGGCTTTGTGGAATGCCAGAACAGCTGGGGGAAAGATTATGGCGATAAGGGCTTTTTATGGATTCCCTATGAATACTTTACATACAGAACAAAGGATTTCGGCATGGGCTTTGTGATGGATATGTATACGGCTGTGGATCTGGAAAAGGAAGATCTGAACGGAACAGCACTGGAACTGTTTCTGGATGACGAAACAGCTTATGATGACGGCAGGGAAGTAACTCTGGAGCAGAAGCCGGTTGCAGATGAAAGAACGGGCAGGACGCTTGTCCCTCTGCGATTTGTAGCGGAAGCATTGGGCTGTCATGTGGAATGGCTGGCAAAAAGCAGGCGCATCATCATCCGTAAGGATAAGAAGTATATTCAGTTTGCCATTGGGGACAGGATGGCTCTGGTGGACGGTGTGGCAATGCTGACAGAACAGGCACCTGTGATTGATGAGAGAACAGACAGGACACTTGTCCCCCTGCGGTTTGTGGCGGAAACGCTGGGCAATACTGTGCTCTGGGACGGAAAGAAAAGAAAAATTACAATCCTGAAAAAATAAGGGGAGGTGCAGAGAATGGCGACAAAACCAAAGCCTAAGGTAACGAAAAAGACAAGCAGTAGTTCGAGCAGTAAAAAGAGCAGCTCGAGCAGTAAAAAGAGCAGCTCGAGCAGTAAAAAGAGCAGCAATGTCAACGGTCTCAGGGGGACTGGGACAACAAAAAAGGTTTCTAGCAGTTCGAGCAGTTCAAGCAGCAAGAGCAGTAAGAGCAGTTCAAGCAGCTATAAGCCACAGCCGACTGTGACAAAAAAGACGACAACAAGCAGTTCAAGCAGCACGAGCAGCTACAAGCCACAGCCGACTGTGACAAAAAAGACGACAACAAGCAGTTCGAGTAGTTCAAGCAGTTCGAGTAGTTCAAGCAGCTATAAGCCACAGCCGACGGTAACGAAAAAGACGACAGCGGGCAGTTCAAGGAGCACGAGCAGCTACAAGCCACAGCCGACTGTGACAACAAAAACACAGCAGACGGGTGCTTACAGTACAACGAGCACCCCGAGTTCTGCGGTAAAGACAACAACGACAACTGCTTCGGGCAGCTACAAGCCGCAGCCTACGGTAACGAAAAAGACAACGACAGGCAGCAGTGCAAACAGCGGGTATTATGACGCAAATAAGGACTATGCGGCGGCAATCAGAAACGCGTCCAGTGCGACAGAGAAAAGCAGACTGATCCAGGAGCGTCAGAATAAGATCAACGCCATGAACAGCGCAGGAACAAATACGAAAGGATACACGAACAGTATCTATAGTAATACGGCAAGCAAGGCGGCGACACCGACGGCACAGAAGGTACAGACAAGCTATGTACCGACAGTAACGCCCAGCTATACGCAGCAGGATTATCTGAGCAGATTGCAGAGTAATATCGATCCTGTTAAGGTGCAGGGGGTATATGCGGGGGACGGTTCCATGAGCCTGCCCGACCAGCAGCTGCTGAAAAGCTACCAGAAAGTATACAACGATGCCAAGGCAAGAGGCGACCAGAGCGGCATGGATGCGGCACACCAGATGGCGGAAAGGCTCAGAGACAATTATCGCTATTACCCCACGGCGAACAGCAATGGCTACGGGCTGGGGGAAAACAATATCGGCTTTATCAGAGATATGGCCGTGCGGACAGACGCACTGGGGAATAAATATGTTGACCAGTACAACCGTAACAGCGTAACGACGATCAAATACGACCAGAATGGGAATTTTGTGAATCAGCATACCAGCGGCAACATTGCGGCACATAATGCAAGAGTTGCGGAGCAGATGGCGGCAACAGACAGAAGACTGGAGCTGCAGGGCAAGGAAAACAATACTTATGCGGTAAGGATCGGCAATGCGGCAGATGCGGGGCTGAGTGCTTCCGCACTGGCACAGAAATACGGCGGTGTGAGCAATGGTGCGGGACAGGCATTGTATACGACAACACCCGTGACACAGGCAATCGCCAACGGGGAGAATCTGGCAACACAGATGTATGGCTATTTTGACCCCAACATGGACTATGCGGCAGCTATTAAAGCAGAAACAGATCCCGCAAGAAAAACACAGCTGATTCTGGAAAGACAGAACAAGCTGAACTATCTGAACGCAACCGGACAGAATCCGAACGGCTACAGCAACAGTATTTATGGCTACAATGACAGCCAGACAGGCGGTATGGCAGGAACAAACGGCTACGGCAGTTATGAGGATATCTTGGAAAGTCTGGGCGGCGGTACAGGAGATACAGGCGGCGTTGATTACAGCTATGAAGATTTCCTTGCGGATTTCCCCGAATATGAGGGCATGAGTCAGGAAGAACTGTTTGCACAGTACAATAGTATCGCACAGCAGCTGGAAGCACAGAGAAATGCGTATCTGCAGCAGCTGCTTGCGCAGAATCAGGCGGCGCAGGATGCAGCTTCTCTGGAATTTGATGAGATGGCAAGACAGGCATACATTGCCAGAAGACAGGGCGAAATGGCATTGCCGCAGCAGCTGATGGCTCTGGGTATAAGCGGGGGCGGCAGTGAAACGGCGAATCTGGAGCTGATAGCGAACTATCAGAATAATCTGAATGAAAACGAAAGAACCAGACGGCAGATGCTGAGCGACTACGCCCTGCAGGCACTGAACGCCAGACAGCAGGCAAACAGTGATATCAGTGGGTATTATGCAAATGCACAGCAGAATGCGCTGAACGCATGGCAGGCAGAGCAGGAAAACAGAAACAGCTATAATCAGTGGGCGGCGGACTATGTGGCAGCAAGGCAGCAGTTTGCGGCGAATTATGATCTGAATCAGAAACAGCTGGCGGCACAGCTTCTGGAACAGGCATATAAGCAGAATATGCAGAATCAGCAGTGGCAGAATACACTGGCACAGCAGGCGTATGAAAAAGAATGGCAGGAACTGCAGCTGAAAAACAGTCTGGCACAGCAGGAATGGGAAAAACAGCAGGCGGAAAAGCAGTGGCAGAATACGCTCCTGCAGCAGCAGATCGAAACGGCATTGCAGACGGGAGATTACAGCAAGCTGGCAAGTCTGGGATACAACGCAAGCTATCTGCAGAAGCTGCAGCAGGCAGAACTGGAACAGCTGGCACTGGATGCGGCTCGAATCAGAAAACAGATTTATTCCTGATAAAAGAAAATTTAGAAACTGGAGGTGATTTTTATGGGAAATTATAAGATAAAAGAGGCGGGTAAATGATGTGACCCCAAAAAGTTAGACTTTTATTGCGTAACAGATTTTTATATCTGTT
>CALASU010000069.1 GCA_937888765.1 uncultured Clostridia bacterium
GAAAGAGCTGCCTGAAGAAATTCCGGCAGAAGCAGCGGCGGAACAGGGCTTCTTTACGATTGCAGATGGGAAAGTAACAAGTGGACAGGAAGAATGGGATGCTTTCCTGAAAGCAGCACAGGCAGGCGAAGAAGCATCTGTTGTGCTGTGTCAGTATTCTTCCCATGGCGGTGCAATGCTGGATTATCTGACACATAATGCAGAAGGCGGTTATCTGCTGGCTTCTGACAGAAGCAGAGATGGCTATGAAAAAGAAGATATGGAAAAACAGAACTATATCACAGAAGAATTTGCAGAACTGAAGGTGTTTGAAAACTTCAGCCTGTCTGAAGGCGGTACAGAATATACCATCGGTGTACTGACAAATGAACCCGAACTGGATGCGGACACATTCCGCACATACTGGACAGAAATGACTGCAGAAGCACACGAAGCATATTTGCTGTTTGTAATCTGATAAACACAAAATCCCATAGGCGATACCTATGGGATTTCTTATTATTGTTCGGAAACCATCTGGTTTACTTTAAAGATCAGCTGAAGGGCATTCTTGGAATTGTGCAGATGCTCTTCAACGGCTTTTTTCAAAGCATTCACATCGGCGGCAATGATCGCATCTATGATCGCCTGATGTTCTTCTACACATTCACAGTCACGGTAATGCGGCTGATTTACATATGTACCTGTTGTATAGGTAAAGGGCTGCAGTTCCTGAAAGACTTCTACAGCCTTCTGGTTGCCGGATGCTGTCAGATACAGGGCATGGAATTCCATATCCAGAGAGAAGAATTCCTCAGGCAGACAGGCAGATTCGTGCTGTTCGATGAAACGGCGCTGACGCTCCAGAACGTCGATCAGCTGCTGGCGCAGTGTGCGGTTATAGTTCAGCGTAGCAATGACATTTCTGGCAAAAAACGTATCCATCATCAGACGCATATCAAAAATATCATTCAGTTCATGTGGTGTCAGTGTGCGAATGCGCATCCCTTTATTCGGTGTATTGATCACGAATTTTTCGTCAGCCAGACGCTGTAACGCCTGCTTTACGGGAGTATCACTTACCTGATATTTTCGTGCCAGTTCTTTGATATTCAATTTTTCGCCTGGCTGAAACACACGGGAAGTAATATCATTTTTGATATCCAGATAAATCTGCTCTGTCCGTGTCAGCTTCTTCTCTACAATTTCCTCTTTTTCTTTCATTGCAATCGCCTTCTTTCAAAATCGATTCCGCATTTGCTGTGAGCGGGAACCTATGCCATAGGAAAAAACTTCTTTTGTCATACATTATATTTATTATTATACGATTTTTTGTGTAAAAAATCCATAAAATTTTCAAAATACAATTTGTTTTTAATAAAAAAGCTAGTTTATAGAAAATATGTGATTTTATCTGCTATAAAAATAAAAAATATTTCGTGGAAAAATAGCTACTTTTCACAAATGAAAGTGACTGTTTGGAGAAAAAAAGATGTGTAAATATTATATAAATGAAGTTTATTTTACCCTTTTTTTATAAAAAGAATTTGAAATAAAGAAAAATGAGAATGTATTTTTAGTAAATAATGTTTATTGACACTGGAAAAAAGTGTATTTATAATACCAAAATAGATGTTTTGTGTCTAAATAAAATCTTTTTTTGCAAAAAAAGAAGTTTCATTTTTGGATTTATTTCAAAAAAGGACAAAACAAAGACCTTAATGGTGTCTGCAGCACCGTCGAGGCGGGGAAGAACTTCCCCAAAAGGTTAAATAAGGAGGGAATCATATGTTTAAAAAAGGGATCGCTCTGACACTGGCGGCAATCACGACACTGGGTCTGGTTGGCTGCGGCGGCGGCAGCGAAACAACAGAAGCAACAGAAGGTGCACAGAATACAGCGGCATCTACTGGCTTCGTAGAAAAAAAGGTAGAACCTGTAAACTTTGAATCCGGTGTAGAACTGACAGATGACTGCTACCGTTTCATCTATGCACTGGGTAACGCACCTGCGACAATCGACGCAGCAAAATTCTTCAAAATGCGTCTGGAACAGGAAAGCGGCGGCACACTGAGCTGCGATATTTACACAGATAACGTACTGGGCTCCGAACGTGAACTGCTGGAAGGCTGTCAGTTTGGTAACTACGATATCGTACTGGCAACAAACGCAACAGTAGCATCCTTCGACAATGACATTTTCTGTCTGGATATTCCTTGGCTGTTTGAAAATAAAGAACAGGTATACGAAGTTCTGGACGGTCCTCTGGGCGACAGACTGGCGGCAGGTCTGGAAGAATCCGGCTTTAAACTGCTGCAGTGGCAGGAAAACTCTTTCCGTACACTGTCCACAAACAAACCCATCACAAAAATGTCTGACCTGAACGGTATCAAAATCCGTATCATGGAAAACGAACTGCAGCTGCAGCAGTGGAAAAACTACGGTGCAAACCCCACTCCTATGGCGTTTACAGAACTGTTCACAGCTCTGCAGCAGAAAACAGTAGACGCACAGGATAACGGTGCCGAACTGACATGGCAGACAAAATTCTATGAAGTACAGAGCCACTACACATATACAAAACACATCTACTCCCCTTATCTGATCATGATGAGTAAGGAAAAATTTGACGGTCTGACACCCGAACAGCAGGAAATCGTACTGAAGGTTTCTGATGAAGCGGTTAAATATGAACGTGAAAGATGTTCCGAATATGAAGCAGTTGCTCTGGAAAACATCAAAAACTGTCCTTCTATGGAATACGGTGAACTGTCTCCCGAGGCTGTAGAAGAATTCAAAGCAGCTTGTACAAATCTAAAGGAAATGGCTTACGATAAAGTAGAAGATCCTTCTGTTGTAGACCTGCTGTACAGCGAAGTTGAAAAAGCAAAAGTGAAATTCCCTGCTGCATAAGCAGAAAAATAAACTAATTGAGGAAGGGGAAAAAATATGAAATATATTATGGATCATCTGGAAGAATTTTTTATGATTCCACTGATTTTTGCAATGAGTATCATCATTTTTATTCAGGTTATCATGCGTTACGTGTTCCAGAGCTCTCTGACATGGTCTGAAGAAATGGCAAGATACATGTTCGTATGGCTGGTATACTTCTCCGTAAGCTATACAGCAAGACGTGAAAAACACATCCGTATCGACGCAGCGATCAACCTGTATCCTAAAAAAGTACGTCCTTACATTGAACTGGTGAGCGAAATCATCGTTCTGGCATTTGCAATCTTTATCGCAGTAACAGGCTTTACTGTATTTGGTAAAATCGCATGGTCCGGTCAGATGTCTCCCGCTATGCGTATCCCTATGCAGTTTGTATATGCAGCACCCATGATCGGTCTGGGTCTGACAGCAATCCGTCAGGTGCAGTGCATCATCAGAAAAGTAAAAGCATTGGGTAACAACGGGGAGGTGACTGAAGCATGACAGGCAGTATTGCGGCAGTAGTATTTTTAACATTGATTGCATGTCTGGTGCTGACAGTACCCATCGGTTTCTCTCTGGGTATTGCTTCTCTGGGCTATATTCTTTACACAAAACAGCTGACATTCGGTTTTATCGCACAGAACATGGTAACAGGCTGTGACTCTTTCCCTACAATGGCGATTCCTTTCTTCATCTTCGCCGGGGAACTGATGGGCGGCGGCGGTATCTCCAAACGTCTGCTGAACCTGGCTAACGTATTCTTCGGTCGTGTACAGGGTGGTCTGGCGATCGTAACAGTAGTTGTATGTATGTTCTTTGCGGCGATTTCCGGTTCCGGCCCTGCTACAGTAGCAGCGGTAGGCGGTATGGTTATCCCTACAATGCTGGAAAAAGGTTATGATAAAAAATTCGTACTGGCTCTGATTGCAGCAGCCGGTTCCATCGGTGTTATCATTCCTCCTTCCATCCCTATGGTTATCTATGCGGTAACAACAAACAGCTCTGTATCCACACTGTTCCTGGCTGGTTTCGTGCCCGGTATCCTGATCGGTCTGGTGCTGATTGCTTACTCTTACTTCTATGCTAAGAAAATGGGCTACAAAGGTGACGACGAACCTTTCAGCGCAGCAAGAGCATGGAAAGAAACAAAAGAAGGTTTCTGGGCGATTCTGTCTCCCGTTATCATCCTGGGCGGTATCTACGGCGGTATCTTCACACCAACAGAAGCAGCGGCTGTATCCGTTATCTACTCTCTGTTTGTTGGTATCTTCGTCTACAGAGAACTGGATGTTAAAAAAATCATTGAACTGACAAAAAATGCGTGTGAAACAACAGCTTCCATCCTGATCGTTATCGGCTGTGCTGCTGGTTTCTCCAAAGTACTGACACTGGGTCGTATCCCTACAACAGTAGCATCTGCAATGCTGGCACTGACAGACAGCAAGATCGTTATCCTGCTGCTGATCAACGTACTGCTGCTGATCGTTGGCTGCTTCATGGAAACACTGTGTGCGATCATGATTCTGGCTCCCATCCTGTACCCCGTAGTAACAGCAATGGGCGTAGACGTTACACACTTCGGTATCATCATGGTAGTTAACCTGGCTATCGGCTTTATTACACCTCCTCTGGGTGTTAACTTGTTCGTTGCTTCCCGAGTTGGGGAAACAACGCTCGATACGGTTATCAAGGGTATCATTCCTTTCCTGGCAGTTATGATCGCAACGCTGCTGCTGATCACTTATGTACCTGCAATCTCTATGTTCCTGCCTGGCGTTCTGGGCTAAGAGAGCATAAAGAAGGTGTAAAAGAGTGACAATCTGGAAAAAAATGATGCAGAATCTGCTCAGTTGTGGTATGATTCTGATAACAGCACTTTGTATGTTCTGTTATTATGGTTAAAAATACAGCGTGTATAACATAGAAAATCCCCCTTTCTGCTTCGGCAGGGAGGGGGATTTCCTTTTTGATGTATTTGATTATATTTGATTGCACCCGTGAGGTGGGTGCCGTGCCCGTTATCGTCGTATGGCTCGCTTTTTCCATTGACCAGATCCAGAAAAGCCGCAATGCGATTTTTCGGTTCAATGAAATCTGCCACGGGAGAAATGCCTGTATCCAGAATGGCAATGGAGATTCCTCGCCCGCTATAAGGTTCTGCCGAAGGCGTTTCGGCGGCAAAAAATTGTTTTTTCCAAAACATGGCAAGCATCTCCTTTCGTTCTCTATATAAATATGTAAAAAACGGATTTTTGGGAAAGGCGGACGGAAAAAGAAAATTTTAAAAAAGTCTGTGCGGAACGTCCTTTTTGTCCGATATACTAATATAGGCATACATCTGAATCGCAAAGGAGGTCGGCACTATGGTAATGGATATTGCGGCAATGAGTATGAATATGAGTGCAGTAAGGGTGCAGCAGGACGTAGGGATTGCCATGCTGAAAAACAGCATGGAACAGCAGGAAGTCATTGCACAGAATATGGTGCAGATGATTTCCCCCGAGGGCCTGGGTGTACATCTTGATACACGTGCATGAATAAAAAAGGACCGATTTTTCGGTCTTTTTTATTACAGAAAGCGCAGAAATAATACTGTGATTTTGTTAAGAGGAGGTGCGGATTGCATGGAATTCAGTATATAAGTGTGATATACTGTGGAAAATCAGCAGAATTTTGAATAGATATGTAAAAAATTCAAAGGAGGGGGAACATGAAGAAATGGGCGATTTGTGTCCTGAGTGCGATAGCTGCATTTTCGGGCGTGTTTTTTCATGTATTTGAAACGGCTGACAAAATGGTGGGAGATGTCCTGTATCATAAGCCGGATGCGGTAAATGGGGAAATCCGTATCATCAAAATAGATGATCGTACGATGAACCGACTGGGGGATTTCTCGCAATGGGATCGTTCGGTATATGCAGATCTGCTGGAAATGCTTTATGTTTCCGAAGAGGTGCGTCCTGCGGTTACGGGCTTTGATATTCTGTTCAGCAGTGAAAAAGAAGCAGAATCCGATGCACGTTTTGCGGAAATCTGTGCAGAGTACGGAAATATTGTCACAGGGTTCAGCTATGTGTTTGAAGAAGAACTGGCAGTTAACAGCGATGGAGAACTGATTGCAGATAAGCTGACAGTACAGGAAAAGGTACTGCCGTATGAAGCCTTGCGCCAGAGCACAAAGCAGGGTTTTGTAAATGCAGTGATGGATCAGGATGACAGTGTAATCCGAAATGCATTTTTATATTTTGATGAAACAGACGGCATGAGAGCCAAAAGCTTTGATTCTATGGTTTATGAAGAATACATGGATTTCTGCGGTATAGAACCGACTTACCCCACAGAGGAGAGAATGCTGACATTCCGTTACAGCGGCGAGCCTGAGGATTATGAAAATATATCTCTGATTGATGTTCTGGACGGAACGGTTCCTGCGGAAACCTTTGATGACTGCATTGTTCTGGTTGGGGCGTATGCTTCGGGTATGATGGACTCCTATTTTGTCCCTGTTGACAGAGGACAGCAGATGTACGGGGTAGAAGTACATGCAAATGCACTGCAGGCAATCATGGAAGGAAAAGTGATTCGTCCGATCCCTGTATGGGCGGATGCACTGCTTGCGGCGGTGCTGATCGGCGGACTGGCACTGCTCTGCGAAAAGCTGAGCGCAGTGAAGACCATTCTGCTGTGCGGTGCGGCGGCACTTGGGAAACTTGGCGCAGGCTTTCTGCTGTTTGCCTCCGGCTGGACATGGAACCACACGGTTATGCCGGTGCTTGCGGTACTGCTTGCAGTACTTTATACGGCACTGCATTACCATAAGGCGAGAGCGGCGAAACAGAGCATAGAAAATGCGTTCAGTAAATATGTTGCACCGCAGATCATAAAGGATATCGCGAAGGATGGTACCTATGAACTGAAGCTGGGCGGCGAAAACAGAGAGATCGCTGTACTGTTTGTGGATATCCGCGGGTTTACGCCTTTGTCTGAAAGTCTGGAACCGGAGCAGGTTGTGGATATTCTGAACGGCTATCTGGAACTGACCACAAACAGCATTTTCCGTCATGGCGGTACACTGGACAAGTTTATCGGTGATGCTACAATGGCGGTATTCAATATGCCCTTTGATGTGGACGATTACGTGTATAAAGCACTGCTTGCCGCATGGGATATCGTGCAGGGCGGCAATCGGATTGAACAGCAGTATATGGAAAAATACGGGAAATCCGTCGGTTTTGGTGTGGGCGTGAACTGTGGCCCTGCTGTTGTCGGCAATATCGGCTGTGAATTCCGTATGGACTATACAGCCATCGGTGATACCGTTAATACGGCGGCTCGTCTGGAATCCAATGCACCCAAAGGCTGTGTTTACATCAGTGAAGCAGTCTATGAGCAGGTTAAGGATCGTATTACTGTGGAAGAAGTGGGCGAAATCCCGCTGAAAGGGAAATCCAAGAGTGTATTTGTGTATTCCGTGACAGGAATCAACGGATATGAAGGTCAGTAAGGAAAGGGGGGCGTATGGTGATTCATAAAAGAAGAATCCGCAGACGGCACATTGCTGCAAGAGCAGTACTGACGGCTCTGCTGGTCATGGCAATGCTTGCGGGCTGCGGTGGAGAACAATATCGCATCATCAATGTTTCCGAGGTTTCCGGTCAGGTCAGCGTGGTAGAGGAAAGCAGCGAATATCGTGCCTATCCGAAAATGCACCTGCAGGAGGGACATACAGTGGTTACCTCCGGCGGCAGCTATACCCGTATGGTTCTGGATGAGGATAAATATATCAAGCTGGAAGAAGGCAGCCGCGCGGCAGTGCAGGCACTTGCAAACGGCAGGACAGAAATCAATCTGGAACGCGGTGCGATTACAAATGAAATTGTAAAGCCTCTTTTTGAGGGACAGAGCTATATTGTAAATACACCCAATGCAACACTGGCGGTGCGTGGCACATATTTCCGCGTGGAACTTGACAGAGCGGAAAATGGTGATCTGCTGACAAAGGTATTTACTTATGGCGGTACAGTAGTCAGCCAGAGAAAACTGCCTGACGGCACGCTGGTAGACGAAGAAGTACTGATCTCTGCGGGACACAGAGCAACGATCAGTACGGATGCGGAAAAAACCGTTTATCTGGAAGAGCCTGTTTATGATGTTATCAGAACAGTCATTCCAATGAAGTTAGAAGAAATTTCTGACAGAGAACTGATAGATCTATATTTCTCTTCTCAGAATGGACATGAACTGTTTGAACCTACGGAGAGAATTTACCGCACTGTAACAGACAGAGGTCTGGACACAGAGAAATATACCTCTGCTTATGAACAGGCATCTGCCATGGGGCTGACTGGGAAAGGTACTGCTCCCGATGATAAATTTCCAATGCTTTCTGATGCAGCGGCGGGGATAGAGGAGCTGTTTGGTCTGCATCATGCGCCTTTAGACGGTGACATGGAAGATACACAGACGATTTTTGAAAAAATTACACAGCCGATCATAGAAATGATTACAGGAGAGGAGCCTGAGGAAGCACCTGTAACGGAAGAGCAGACTCCCGCTGGGGAGACACCTGTAATAGAAGAACAGGTTTCTGCTGAGAAAGTACCTGTAACAGAAGAGCGGCTTCCTGCTGAGGAAGTACCTCCTGCGGCAGAAATACTGCCTTCTCCTCCTCCTGCGGAAGTGCCGGAAATACAGATCCCGACAGAGGAACAGCCTCCTGCGGAAGAAATCCCTTCTGTAGAAGAAGTACCTCCGACAGAGGAAATCCCTCCTGCAGAGGAAGTACCTCCAACAGAGGAAATCCCTCCTGTGGAAGAAGTACCTCCGACAGAGGAAATCCCTCCTGTGGAAGAAGTACCTCCGACAGAAGAGATCCTTCCCCCTCCTCCCCCTGAGGAAGTGCCGGAAATTCAGATCCCGACACAGCCCGAACAGGATAAAGAAGAGGATCAGGACAAAGACCCTGAAGATACAGACAAAGAAGAAACAGACAAAGACTCTGAGGATACGGAGGAACAGGAACCCGAAGACCCGGATAAAGATATTGGCGGTGGCTCTGGCGGCAGTTCCGGCGGTGGTTCCGGTGGTAGTTCCGGTGGTAGTTCGGGCGGCGGTTCCGGTGGTAGTTCCGGTGGTAGTTCGGGCGGCGGTTCCGGCGGTGGTTCCGGCGGAAGTACTGACACTGTATGTGCACATAGCAATATTACATCGCATACTTCCAAAGCACCGACCTGTATGCAGACAGGGATACAGACATATACCTGTGTAGATTGTCATGAAGTACAGTCTACAACGACACTTCCGATCAATGCTTCAAATCATAGTACCCTGCTGTGGACGATACCTGCGACCTGTACAGCAGCAGGATATTTCCGTACAACCTGTACGAATACGGATACAGATGGTAACCTGTGTACATATGAGTTGATAGAAGAAAATGCGGAAGCTCCTGCGTTGGGGCATGATATGCTCACACCAACACTGCATCCTTGCCAGAGCGGAGAGGTAACAGCGACCTGCCAGAATACAGGCTGTGATTATTCTGAAACAGTGACGGTTGCAGCAACGGCATCTCATGTAAATGGTGTATCTGTAGAAACAACAGCGGCAACCTGTATCAGCGAAGGGGAAAGAACAACAACCTGTACAGTCTGCGGAGAAGTGACAAACATACAGGTAATCGCAAAAACAGCACATACAGCACCTGATGGTGCCACAGAAGCAGAAACAACGTGTGCAGTGGATGGATGCAATGAAAGAATGATCAACCTCAATAGTACAGAGTTTGATTCCGCATTTGCATATTATCTGAAATCGGAATCGAATGGCTATGATTATCAGCTTCCACAAGGCTATCTGGTAGGAGAAGAATTAACGGCACTGCAAACGTTTGGTATTGGCGTTGGTTCCAGTGAACATACGATCACTTCCCTGAAAGGCATTGAGAATCTGGATACGATTCAGCATCTGAAGTTAGAGAATTGTTATGCACTGACAGCTGCACCTCTTGCAAATATGCCGAATCTGCAGACAGTTTCTGTGAACGGCTGTTCTGCCTTAACGGGAATCAATCTGATTAATTCAAGTTCTTTACAAGAACTTACGCTTACTAATCTGCCTTATCTGACAGGGCTGAACCTGACAAACAGCGGTTTGAAAAAATTGAATGTAAACAGTGGCACAGATGATTTTTGGAGCAATTTTGTTACTACAGGCTGCAGTGATCTGGAAATCAACTACAGCAGCTATAATATAGAAAACTTCACTCTTTCTGGCAAAACACCTGTAAAGAGCCTTTCCGTTAACAGTGGTTCTGTAAAAACGGTTGATGTTTCCGGTTGTACAAATATGCAAAGTCTTACGTTTACCGACTGCTATGGGCTGCAGACAATAAATGTTTCTGATACAGCATTGACGGAATTGGATGTAAGTAATTGCAGTGCTCTGACAGAAATTAAAGTTGGTACGGATGGATTAACAGCAGGAGATATTACTTTGCCGTTTGGTGTGGATGCTAATATTATCGTACCTTGACTTTATAATCAGAAAACAATTTTTAAAATATTTTTTGCTCTAATCCCCCTGCCTTCGGGCAGGGGGATTTTCCGTTTTCTGGGTATGTTTTCCTTTTCTGGGGCATATCTTTATTGGGAAAGGAAGCGATGCCTATGACAGAAAAAAAGACGGAAGGAAATGCGGAAATGCTTTCTGCCCTGCTTGGCACGCAGGGGCAGGATGCGCTGAAAATGATCCGGCGGATGGAACGGCTGAAACGCCTGATGGGAAACCCTGCACAGCCGCCTGCGGAAATGCCTGCAAAGCATATGACAGAGAAAAAAGAAGAAATCTTTGGACGTAACCGCAGTGAAAACATGATTTCGGCGGCGATTCCGTTTCTGGACTGGGAGTACCAGAAGGATATATACATCGAGGTGCGGCTGATGGAAATGCGGCGGATGCTTTCGGGGGGACTATTGGAAGCCAGAGAAAAGCAGGAACAGCCCCCTGCGCACAGACGGCGGCAGATGCTTGGGGCGGTGCGTCCGTATTTATTGCAGGAAGAACGCAGTCAGCTGGATACCATCGTAAAGATGATGGAACTGAGAGAACTTATAGAGCGGGAGGAAGAAAAATGAAGCAATCGGCATGGGATACGGCAGAGGTGCAGAAGCTGGGAGAGGAACGCCTGCGGCTGATGCGGGAAGCGGCAGAAAAATGCAAGGGTAAGGATGGCATGGAACGGCTGGATATTTTTCTGGAATACGGAGAACGGCTTGCGGCAGGCGGGGTGTTGCCGGCGGAAGAACAGAAAGCACTGCTTGCGGCAGTGGCGGCAAGTCTGCCGGCGGAAGAACAGAAGCAGCTTTCCAGAATAATGGGAATGTTAGGATTATAAAGAAGAAACCGAAAGACCATAAAACAATGGATCTTTCGGTTTTTTGTTATGCTTCGGTCTGCGAAAGGAGAAGTCCAAGCGTCAGAAGAGAAAGAGGGACGGCAGTGTTCTGTGGTGTTTTTGGGGGAGGAGCGGGCGGTGCTTGCGGCGTTTTTTGAGGAGGAGCGGGCGATGCTTGCGGTGGTTTTTGGGGAGGAACGGGTGGTGCTTGCGGTGGCTTTTTAGGAGGGGCAGGCGGTATCTGCGGCGTTTTTTGAGGCGGAACAGGTGGATCTTTTGGCGGTCTTTGGGGAGAAACAGGCTTGGTATTTTGCAGGTAATCGGCAAAAGGTGCGGGGATTTTCTGAGAGGAATACATAGATAACCTCCGTTCAGATTTTTAACTTATATATATGTGGAAGAAAGTTTTTTTATGAAGGGATACTTTTTACCTATAAAAAGAGCGGATTTTGTGGTACAATAAAAAAGAATATGTATAAGGAACCTCTTTTGTAGTACAAAAGAAAAACATCCTTATTTGAAAGGGAACAGAGTATGAAAGAAAGGGTAGAACGAAATTTTCGCATATTGGAATTTCGAGAGAATAAATTTGATATTATCGGCGATGTGCACGGATGCTATACAGAGCTGATGGAATTGATCGAGAAGCTGGGTTATCAGGAAAGGGGAGGCATTTATGTGCATCCTGAGGGCAGACGGCTGATCTCTGTGGGTGATGTGGCAGATAAAGGCGGACAGAATCTGGACTGTCTGAATTTCTGGATGGAGCAGGTGGAAAACGGCGGTGCATTCTGGGTGCATGGCAATCACTGCAATAAGCTGTATCGTTATTTTTTGGGGAATCGTGTACATCTGTCGCATGGGCTGGAATGTACAGTGAGTGAACTGGAGCAGATGCAGAAGGAAGACCGTATGGTATTTCGTAACCGCTATATGCGCTGTTATGAAAGCCAGTGCTATTATCTGCTTCTGGATAAAAAAAAGCTGGCTGTTGTGCATGGCGGTCTGCGTGCCGAATCCATCGGGAAGTTTTCCAATAAGATCCGTGCGGTCTGTCTGTACGGCGAAACGACGGGAAAATTTGATGAGAATGGCAAACCGGAGCGTCTGGACTGGGCGGCGGAATATGACGGCGTGCCCTTTGTGGTATATGGGCATACTGTGGCAGAAACGCCAGAAATTATCAATCGTACCGTTGATATCGACCAGGGCTGTGTATATGGCGGCTATCTGACAGCACTGCGCTATCCTGAAATGGAATTTGTGCAGGTGCGTGCCAAAAAGCAGTATGCGGAATATAGCGGCGGCGGCAGTGTGCCGAAATAAAGAAAAAAGAAAGGCAATTTTGCAGAAGTCTGCAAGGTTGCCTTTTTTGCTGACTTTTCACAAGGAAAAACATTCCGCAGGCTTTTGGAATAGATTCTTTGCAAGAAGTAAAGAACAACATTAGCAAATAAAACAAATTTGTAAAGAGGAAAATAAACCAAAAATATCTCTGTGGATTGGGCAGTTTTGCCTAAAGTTTGAAAAAGTCAAGTGTTTTTTGCACTTTTTTTGTTCATACTTACAAAATGTATACAACGAAAGAGGAATTTTTCAAATAATGTCGAATTTAGATAATAAGAAAGGAAGCGATGCTTCCTTTTCGATTGTTAAGGAAATTGTGAGGTGAGGGAATGAGATATCCTAGAGAGGTAGTCGAAGAAGTCAGACTGCAGAATGATATTGTTGAGGTCATTTCCCGTTATGTGCCATTAAAACAGAAGGGCGGCTCCTATTTTGGGCTATGCCCTTTTCATAACGAAAAAACACCGTCTTTTTCCGTAAATAGCGAAAAACAGTTTTATTATTGCTTTGGCTGCGGTGCGGCAGGCAATGTGTTCAGCTTCGTGATGGAAATGGAAAACTGCGATTTTCCCGAAGCCATGAAGCGGCTGGCAGAAAATGCCCATATCACTTTGCCCGAGCCGGAAAAAAATGCACAGGCGATTGCGGCAGAACAGCTGAAAGCAAAACTGTTTGATATACACAAAGTGGCAGGACGTTTTTATTATGACTGTCTGCAGGCGGACGAGGGCAAAGAAGCCAGAGAATATCTGCAGAAACGGCAGATGGATCCCAGAATTGCCAGAAAATTCGGCATTGGCTATGCGCCCGACCGCTATGAAGCACTTTTTCGGCATCTGCTGGAAAAAGGCTTTGAAAAAAGTGAGATTCTGAAAACCGGACTTGTTCTGGAGAATAAAGACAAAAACGGCTATCATGACCGCTTTCGGGGACGATTGATGTTTCCCATATTTGATGTGCAGGGGCGTGTGGTCGGCTTCGGGGGGCGTATCCTCGCCAAAGGAGAACCGAAGTACCTGAACTCTCCCGAAACGATTCTGTTCAGCAAGAGCCGCAATCTGTATGGTCTGCATTTTGCCAAAGCGGCAAGAAACAGAGAACTGATACTGGTAGAGGGGTATATGGATATGCTCTCTCTGTATCAGGCAGGCTTTCACAATGTCGTTGCTTCCTTGGGAACGGCATTCAATCAGGAACATGCAAGAACCTTAAAACGCTTTGCCGATGATGTGATACTGCTGTATGACAGCGACGAAGCAGGGACAAATGCAGCCCTTCGGGCGATTCCCGTGCTGGTCAAAAACGGTTTCCGCGTAAAGGTAACGCAGGTGCCTGACGGGAAAGATCCCGATGAATTTATCAAAACGAATGGTGCAGCGGAATTTTCCAAATTGCTGGTAAATGCTGTACATTATATATCCTTTGAAATTGCCTGTGTTCGCACGAAATACAATCTGGACAATCCTGAGCATCGGGTACGCTTTGCAACAGAAGCGGCGAAGATTCTGGCGGGACTGGACAGCGAAATCGAGCGGAATGTATATCTAGGCGAAGTGAGCCGTATGACAGGCGTAGAAGAAAAAGCCATCCAGAGGGAAATCAGTAAGCTGATGCAAAAAGAGGAGATTGCTTTCCAGAAGCAGGCAGAGCAGCGGCAGCAAAATCTGAAATCCTACGCAATGGCAGCAGGAAAGGTGGACAAAGGGCTTCTGGAAGCCCAGAGAAACCTGTTATACTACAGTGCCCGACAACAGGGCGTATATGAAATACTCAAAACGATACTGGAGCAGGAGGACTTTACGGAAGAAGTATTCCGCAGAGCTTTCCATGAAATCGGCGAATTATGGAGCGCCTCGGGTCATGTATTTCCCGCCGACCTGGTAAGTTGTTTTGAGGAAACCGGGGAACAGAAAGCAGTGACAGAAATTTTTGCCACACAGCTGCCGACAGAAGCAGGGGCTGATCTGGAGAAAGCCATCAATGAACAGGTGCGGCTGCTGAAACGGGCCAAAATTGATCATCTGACAGCAATCGCCAATACCGTAGAAGAAATACAATCTCTGATGGAGGCGAAAAGAAAACTGGAGTCCCTGCATATTACCATTTAGTATGGTTAGACTATAAGTAGAAAGGAAGGATTGCGTTGAAATCCGGCGGAGAAGCAGTATTATTAAGCAAACTGGAACAGCTCGTTCAGATAGGAAAAAAGAAGAAGGGCGTACTGGAATATAAAGAAGTAATGGATCAGCTGGCAGAACTGGAACTGGATGCTGACCACATTGATCGTATCTATGAATATCTGGAAAGCCAGGGCATTGATATCCTCGGGAATATTGAAGCAGAGGAAGAAGTGGAAAAAGACCTCGACCTGACACTGCCCGAAGGCATCAATATTGATGACCCTGTGCGTATGTATCTGAAAGAAATCGGTAAAGTGCCCCTGCTGACAGCAGAGGAAGAAATCGAACTGGCAAGACGTATGGAAGAAGGCGACGAAGAAGCCAAAAAGAAACTGGCAGAAGCCAACCTGCGTCTGGTAGTAAGTATTGCAA
>CALASU010000070.1 GCA_937888765.1 uncultured Clostridia bacterium
TAACCCCAGAATACCCGCCATAACGTGTGCCGCCATGGTTTTACCTGTACCCGGAGGGCCGCTGAATATCGCACTGACAGAAGTACCATAGGAATAGCGGCTTTGCAGATTCCAGTCGCTCAGTACCTTTTTGCGGTACTCCACTTGCGCACAGATATCCCGAATGATCTTCTTCTGGGATTCCTCCAGCTTCAGATCCTCATACGTATAGGTTGTTTCCACTCGCTTAATGGTATCATACCGTCCGTCATCCAGAATTTCATAGCAATAGCGGAAAATGGTACGGGTATTTGTCCATTCTTCTTTCGGCAGACACGCCAGTCGTTTCACGACTTTTTCTGTTCCGCCGAGCGACAGCTTCATTTTCACAGCCAGTTCCTGAGAAGGCAGGGCTTTTTCGCCCAGATCACGTTCCGCAAAAAAATCCCACAACGCCGCCCGCTGTGCCAGATCCGGCAGGGGCAGATGGGTCTGCAATACTCTCTGGGGCAGAAGATGCGTCAGCTTTACATCCGATGCCGCTGTAAAAAACAATGGTCTGTTTGCAGGGCTTTCCTGTAACCCCAGACGCCATGCTTTTCTGACAACGGCTTCATATTCCTTTGCCAGTATGGAAACCATCGTTTCCCACGAAGTTTTTTTCTCGATACCCGTCACGCAAAGCAGTACAGGCTGCAATAGCACTTCCCGCAGAAGCTTCCGCCATTGCCCAAGAAGGCTTTCCATAGAGCCGAAATAACTGCAGTCGATCAGCAGAAGCGGCTTATACAAAGTCTGTGCAATCTGTTTTACCAGATATCTTCTACCGCTTCCCTTTTCTCCTGTCAGCGCCGCAATGACAGCATCCCCTTCCGCCGTCATACTGCCGCCAAGCAGTTCTATCAGAAGCGTCTGCCGTTTCTGTGCCCATACAGTCGAAGATATGTCATCTGTCAATGCACCGTTTTCCACCAGTCCGTGCGAAAAAAGACTGTCTGCATCTTCCATCCATTCCAGAAATCTGTCATCTGCCGAAAGTATGGCATCTCCGATTTTGGGAGCAGGATATTCTGCCTGCAGAAGCAGTTCACAGCGGGAAAATGCTTCCCGTATCAGCGGATACTGTTCCAGCGGTGCCGCTTCTCCATACAGCAGTTTTGCAGCGAGCCCTAAGGTTGCCCCGCTTTTTGCAGGCAGATGAATTGCCGCAAATACATCGCCGATCTGCGGATTCATATAATACAGCACAGCAAGTTCCAATGCACACCATGCCAGTCTGCCCGCTTCATCCACAGGAGAAAGCAGGCAGTATACCTTTGCCATACCGCCTGCTTCCTGTGCAATGCTGTAAAAATAATTTTCTTCCAGCTCTGCGATCAGTTCTCGTGTAACTGTACTGTCCAGCAATCTTGGGTATACCTGCCAATATAGAGTTGTCCCCTCATCTTTCAGATACATGGAAAGGCGATACGCCCCCATTGCTGCCAATCGTTTCATCTGTTTATGATCTTCCTTTCAACAAGCTTAGAAAATTTTATACATCTTCCTGTATCTTTTTCTGAATCGTCAGAATATTTTTGTTATCCCTATACGCATACTCTACATGATCCATGCTCATCTTTACCATATAAACACCAAGCCCGCCAACTTTACGCTCCTCAGCGGAAAGCGTAATATCCGGATCTTCTCTTTCCAATGGATTATAAGGAACTCCCTCATCCATAAAAACGATTGTAACCATATCGTCCTTGAAAAACATCTGAATCCAGATCATACCGTCTTCCGGGTAGTATGCATAGTTTGCTACATTTACAAATAATTCTTCTACCGCAATATCAAGCTGCAGCTTTGCCATTTCATCGCACTGATGCGCTTCCAGATGATGATTGACAAATTCCAGAACTTCTTCCCAATGCGCTGTTTTGGCCAGAAGAGATATTTCCGCCCTGTCTTTTTCTGTATATTCTTTTATATCTGTCACATATCTTCCCCCTTTCCGGAAAACAACTGCACCTTCTCCGGATAGAAAACAGGGCTTTGTAAATCCCCATACAAAGCCCCCCTTGTTCATTCGATTGTCAGAATATTTACGAATCCGGAAACCTGCAAAACAGACATCAAAATAGCAGGCACATGAATCAGCTTCATTGTGCCTTTTTTAGAGTTTGCTGTTTTCTGTCCAATCAGGAGCGCGCGCAGACCTGCACTGGATACATATGCGCATTTTTCAAAATCCAAAACAACCTGATTTACTTTCTGAAAGCTTTTCAGGATTGCATCCTGCAGCTGTGGGCTTGTATTTGTATCTACACGTCCTTCAATGGAAACGATAATCACATCATTCTCTCTTACTTCTGTAATCTGCATTTTTTCTTCCTCCTTATGCGTATATCTATTTTAAAAAATGATAGCATACGCTTTTTTAAAACACAAGATTTTCCTCTGACTTCCGATTTTCAAATGTCCTTTACTCTTTCAGCAGAATACTGCCGTCCATTGCCTGTCTTTCATCCAGAATTCCCTGTTCAGCTTCCATCACAACAGCATTCATATCCAGATAGCTGTGGCTGTCCAATGTGCCTTTTGGTTCTAGGAAGCGAATTTTCAGACGGCTTCTGACGGGCTTAAACTGATTGAGCAAAAACAGAAGCTGTGATTTCTGATGCTCAGGCACATATGTATGAATCAGCATTGTCACATCGTATGTGCCATCGCCATACAGTTCTTCATACAGATGCAGGGTATCCGCCTGCGTATCCTCACGGATCACATTCTTTTCCAGAATAATTACATCTTCTCCCAGTATGATCTGGGAAAGCCTCTGCAATGCCGCCTTTGTTCCTTTGATACGATTCAGCGGATACGCTTCTTTTACCAATAGCCGCAGACGATCCTCCTTTAGGAAATCCCCTGTAATATCCAGCCCCATCCAGCGGGCAAATACCGGAAGAAGCTCTACAGGTGCCGTATCAATATCCAGCATTTCGGCTACATTGTCGATTTTTTCCTGAAAATCTATATACATAGAAGAAAAAACAGATAAATAACGATGGAAAAAGCTATCTCTTTCCCGATACACTTCCGGGAAGGTATCCATAAACAGATCCCCCTGATTATCTACAAAGATATTATTGAACTTTCCCGCAAAAGAGCCCTGTACCTCTATCAGCAGATACAGATATCTTCCTTCCAGCTCATACAGCAGAATATCCTGCTGATTAACAGCTTTTTTTGCACCAAGCGTTTCCATAAATCCGCGTTTTTCTTCCAGAGAAGTATCCTCTGTATGTAAAATTTCCTTATAAAAAACGGACTCTTTCTCCGCAGTCCATGCATACTGCACGTTAGAAGCAGCCGCATAAACAGTCACTGCCGCTTCTGCATCCGCTTCCCATTCCAGATGACATCTGCCCCATAAAGCATCTGCTTCCACACCATCAATAGCTTCTGGAATGAAAAAGCAGCAATAGGGTTCTTCTGCAAATCGCAGACTGTCACCCTCTATTTCCATACCGGAGAGGAATCCCCGCCGAAAGCGATTTTTCTTTATAGAGTATTTATGATACTCTGCCATATGCTCCCCCTCCTTATTCCGTAGTGTTCAATTCCAGTACAATATCGCCGGGATATAATAAACAGTCTTCTCTCGGCTGAATATCCAGCCCTCTCTGCACCGCATACAGCTGATTCTGCGGGAGTGCGGATAATTCATAAATATAATTGACACAGGGCAATTCTTCGATCCGATGAAACAGATCATCAAAATGGAAGAGATCACCGAAATTCCGTTCTGCAGAGATATAATCCAGTTGCTGTCGGATCACAGCTTCAATCTGTTCTCTGCTGCCCTCAAAATGCGGCTTCACATAAATCGTACCTCTCACATGCACAGGCACATAAACGGGCTGACGCACTTCAATATTGACTGTCAGCAGACGAGCCTGTTCCAGCCGTGTCCGAATGGCTTTCTGATACAATTCGCTCAATTTTGGGAACCGCTCCTGACTGCTCGGCTTTACAGTGACCTGTATCTGGTTCTTTCCTGTATCCCGTACTGCTTTCACTTTATCAATACACAGCTCAGGGGTTGTTCGTACCAGTTTTTCATAATCCTCTGCTTCTACTGCCGTATAGTGTTCCCGCAGATCTGCAATCAGTCTGCGGCGTACCTCTGCAATGGTTTCCGTAAAGCGTCCGCCGCTGCCGGGTGCAGGGTTTGTAAACAGAATCCCCGTGTCATATCCCAGTGGTGTAAATATACTTCCTGTACGGATATTGCCTTCTGGGCCTTTTGAAACAGCACATCCGCTCAGAAGCAGTCTGCATCCGATAAAATCCCCCGCATCCTTCACACGAAGAATCCCTTCATTTTCCAGCAGGCTATAGCACAGATCGCCTTCCTTTTCACTGTCGGGCTTTATAAAATCATAGATCTTCTGACCTGTTTCCGTGGTCCTTTCCGCAATCACATGAAAGCCTTCTTTTACCATATGACGCTCCGGCAGCAGAATCTCCTGATTGTCATATCCATAAAGAATCCCCAGATTATACTGACGCATCATTTCTTCATTATAGGCTACCAGCTTCACTGCATTATCAAAATGCCCGGGGGCAAAGCCAAA
The DNA here is from genome assembly GCA_937888765.1 of uncultured Clostridia bacterium. GTDB lineage: Bacteria > Bacillota > Clostridia > Lachnospirales > Anaerotignaceae > Anaerotignum_A. Next base: position 4,602 of record CALASU010000070.1, read on the forward strand.
GGCTTCCCGATCAAAGGTAAACCGATACATTCCGTAGCCTGTTCGTTCCAGACGATAAAATCTGCCTGTTTGCTGCCATGGCTTTTCCTGTTCATAAAGATAGTAAGAACCATTCTGTTCCTCTTTACAGTAAATCTGCAGATAGCCCTGTTCCAGAATATCGCTGAACAAGGAAAAGCTCTGTTCTTTCCCATAGGTATAGCAGATTGCCTTTGTTTCTTTCTGCCACACCTCAAAAAGGAAGCCTCTGATACTTGCAATTCTTGGCGGAATATCATACTCTGCCCGTTTCAGGACTGCACGGATGACATAGCCCTTCTGCGGCAGTTCTTCATATACAGCAGGCGTTTCCTTCGGCATACGAAGCCGCAGTTCACCGGAGGAAAGCAAAGCACCTGTATGATCCCTGCAGCGCATATTCACAAATCCCTTCCGGGTATAGCACTGCCATTGCAATTCTGCAAACAGATTCTCTCCCGTAAAGGCATTTCTCTGAAATTCCTTTGCCAGCTTCACATAAAATAACAGTTCTTCTCCTGCGTCAGGCAGTCCATCCATAACCAGATACCATTCCATGCCCGCAGCGGGCTTTTCTGTAAAAATAACGGCCTCTGTCGGATATTCCTGATGCAGACAGCCGGACACATCCAGCAGTGCATCTTTTGTTCTGGTATACATCCCTGTCAGCTGATGTCCGAACAGATTTGCTTCCCGATTGGTTTCAAAATATAATTCACCGACACGGAATCTCTGACCCGCAGGGATTCTGACAGGCTCCTGCACCTGCTTTGCTTCCAGCAGTACACGGGCATTTCTGCCGTTTTCCTTATAAAATCCTGCCATAGCAAACAGCTTTTCCTGCACCTGTTCCGGCATACGATCAATGTACGCCTGCTGCAATATCGTAAATGCCGACAGATTCTCCAGTATCGTCTGTGCAGGGTCGGAGGGATTGAAATTTGTCCATTCCTGTGTATATAGCGGGATCTGTTTTCTGGCTTCCAGTATTAAGTTTTCAAATGTTTGCTCTTGTAGCATACGATGCCGTAACATATTGCCGCCTCCTATTTTTCAGCGTTCTGCATGGGAGAAATATGAACCTGATGGGTTCCGTTCTTCACTACCATAAACGGCGATACCTTCAGATCCTCCAGATTGATTTCATGTCTTCCCTCAGCATCCTCATACACTGCCGTTACCACGATCTGACGAATCAACGCTCTGTTCTTCAGGCTGTTCAGGCGCATCACAATCTGTGCCTCTCTTGGCATCTGACCAATGCTCCAGCCCTTACTGCTTTCTGTCGAAATCGGATTCAGATAGGTATTCAATGCTTCTTTTACACTGTTCTGCAATTCAAAGCTGTCTTCCATACGGATCACATTCGCCCAGACATCCACACTGAGTTCCACAAAAACAGGTTCTTCTATCTGTAATTCTTTGGGTGCAATAGATAATTCACAATGCTTCAGCAAATGCTGCTTCAATTCATCCTGCAGACGATAAAAGGAATTCTTGCCGTTCTGGTAATCCTTCATCAGAAGAACGATATACAGCATTCGTTCCCGATAGACCCCATCCTTGCCAATGCCTGCAATCACAGAAACCTTATCAATGGCATCCGAGAAATACTGTACTTCCCGTTCATAGTCCTGTTCTGTCACAAAGCGGCCGCGGGAACTGAACAGTCCGGCCCCTCTTTGCAGTACACGCTCCATGGTTTCCATATCACTGCCGCCATAAGCCGGCTCAGGATTATACATATTCTGTACAAACAGCCAGTTACTGCTGCTTTCCGTAATGGTACCAGCAGGCACATTGCCCCTGCTGCCCCTGCAGCAGCGAAGCTGTACCGTAAATGCCGCACCGTCCGTATTTTTAGGTACCCGTACACGCACACCATCCCCAAACAGAATACGACTGTTCATTCTATCCAGAATATACTGTCTGTCCTCCGGTCTGGAGGCATAGAACTGATCGGTTTCTTCCCATTTCACAAAAAATTCAGAAATCTCTCCCAGATAATTGCGCTCTGCACGCACCCGATCCGGCTGTTCTGCGAGCATTGTTTCCATCTGCTCTTTTGTAAATTCCTGTATTTCATTTACCCAGACATCTGCATCCAGTATCCCCTCCGCCTGCAGAGGGAAAGAAAGCTCTGTCTGTATATCATCCAGATAATATTCTTCCTCTTCCAGTGTTTCTATGTTATATACGGTTACGCCGTTTGGCATAATCTGCCGCACCTGTACAGAAGAAGTAAATTCCTTTCCGTTTTCTGTGGTCACACGCAGCCAGCACAGGCGTTTTCCCTCCAGTTCTGTCAAAGCCATATCCGGCGGCGGCAAAAACAGAATATTTCCGCTTCTTGTCAGATTTGCCGTATAGTCAATGACTTTCATTTCCTTGAAGCCGTGAATCGTAGAATAATAGAAATGCAGTTTTGCTGTAACATCTCTCTGTTCTCCTGCAATCTGCCACCAGATGCTGACAGGGCCGTTCACAAACTTTTTGTCAAATCCGAGATATAAGGACGTATCTTCATAATTTCCCTTAGAAAATGCAGCAAAGGATTGCTTTTCCACTAATTTTTTTGTAATGCTTTCTTCCCCTGTGCCGGAAAATACCACGCCAATTTCAGGTACTTCAAACTGATCTTCATATGTATAGGAGATCATCAGATCCGAAAGAATCGGCAGCTGGTGGAAGCAGGGCTGATAATAGCAGTTATCCGAACGAAGCAGACGAATCCGCAGTGCTCTGCCTGTAAACGCCCCTGCGGAAGTTTCCTCCCAGTCCTCAGGACAGCGGAAATGCAGGATATATTCTCCTTCATTTGCCTGTGCAAACATATGCTGATAATCTGTTTCTGCCTGCAGACGTTTCCAGCCGATCCCATTAAAATATTCTATCGAAATTTCTTCTGCATACGCATAAGAAACCAGTGTTTCCTCTGCCGCATGCGGCTTTCTTTTGATGATACGCAGATCCGCATTCTCCTGCTGTCTGGAAAGTCCCACATAACGCTCCTCAAAGGAAGCATGGAACTGTATCGTAATATGCGCATTCCTTTTATTAAAATAGGAATTCATGCCGATATAACATTCAGAAAATAATGCCAGTGTATCTCCGAACAGATAAAACCGTTCCGGCGCAAGATCCGTTGTGCCGTTTCCGATATGTTCCGCATACTTCGGACTGCCTGCGGAAGAAAAGGAAATCGCATCAAAGGAAATCACTTCTGTCTGCGGTTCTGCGGCTTCCAGCACAAACACACTGTATTCCCGTCCTTCCACCATAACCCGTGCATTGGGACGTTCCTTAATCAGAAGAATGTAATCCGACATGACCTGACAGGTTTCAACCGGCAAAAATCCATCCTCACTATAGTACAGGACGCGGAATTCTCCTGCCTGCAGACGCTGCAGAAATTGCGGATTGCCTTCGATTCTGCAGTAAATCGCATCCTGCTCCACATCAAAAATACTGCTGTGATACAGCACAACCGCCTGTCGTTCCAGTCCCTCCCGTGCAAACCGAAACAGATCGAATGGCTCCAGAGCCGATTCTTCTTCTTTTCTGTTTACAGCTGCTTCTTCTGCTTCAGGCAGATACGGCTTCTGCTTCAGATCACCGAAAATCGGCAGTACTCTGCCGCTTTTTGCAGAGGTCATAAATGCTGTGCGCAGCTTGGCAGGTGTCAGATGTACAGGAAATGCTGTTTCAAATACAATCTTTTCCTCCTCCAGTTCTGCCAGCAAACGGCTGCCTGCCTGTACTGCCACGCCTTCCTCCGCCTCAGAGGTCAGTTCCATCAGCACCGTTGCCTCTGCCGGATGTGCAGGCAACGGCGAAATTTCCATCAGATTGACAAGCTCGGTACGGTATCGCTCCGGCATCTGATTGAATCGTTCAATATTTTTATTCATCTGGTTTGCAAACAGAAGTGCCAGCACCGAACCAATGTCGGGATCAGACGGATCGAAATTCCATTCCGGTGCATAGCCCTTTGCAAGATGCTCTATTTGGTTTCGTAAGTCCTCCACGGTGCGGGAATCCAGCTTATAGTTATCCTGCCGCATTTCTTTCAGTCCTTTCCCATGTGTCTGTTTTCTTATAAATTGCGCCTTTATTCTTCTGCCGCTGCAGGTTCAGAAGAAGGCTCAGTTTCTTCCCATGTGGTATTGAGATAAAACGGGAATACCAGATTATCCATGGTATTTGTTTCCCGAATGCGATACCCGATGTAAAAAATCAGGCAGCCGGGCTTTGTATTTGCATCAATGCGGATCTCTACATCCGAAATACGCGGCTCATTGCGCAATAAATCCCTGCTCAATTCTCGTTTCATCATGTTCAGTATCGTTGCATTTGTGTTCATGAATGTATAATTCATCAGAGAGGAGCCAAAATCAGGGCGGATCCAGCGCTCTGCTTTTTGGGTCATCAGAATCAGATAAATGGATTCTTTGACGCTTGCCGTTCCTTCTGACACCATAAATCTGCCCGTCGCAGGATTGATCTGCGGCGGAAACTTCATGCCTTTGCCTAAAAAACCCTGTGCCATTTTCTTCCTCTTTTCCTGCTTTCTGTATTTCTTATTTATCCAATCTTAATCGGAGAACCACTGATGCTTGCAATGCCGCTGCTTTCTGCTTTCAGCATGGATGTCGCTTCAATGGCAACATTTGCACCATTCTGTAGACGAGTGACATCCAGAAGAGTCTCTACTGCGTGTCTTTGGGCTCTAACAATCATTCTCCTGCTTCCAAATCCAGTGTCACACCGCCATTGCTGCCATTCATCGTCAATGTGATATTGTCCCCCACCTGAATGGTCAGCTTTGTCGCCGCTTTGATCTTCATGTGCCCTTTTTCGGTTTTCATTTCGATCATATTGGCGCTGTCCTTGTCCTGAATCACAATCCTGTTTTTTTCATTATCCATGAAAATGGTATGTGATTCCTTCGCTGTCTGTATTGTAATCTTATCGTTTGTACCATCTCCCTGCGGATCATCCTCAAAGGTAATGGTACTGCCATGCTTTGTTGTAATTTTTTTATATCGGTTCTCCTGATCGACCGCTTTTCTCAGAAAGGAATTGGATTCCTTCGGTACACAGCCGATCACATAAGGCTTTTCGATATTCCCCTGTTCAAACGCCAGCAATACCTGATCGCCTATTTCAGGCTGGAAATAATGTCCCCAGCTCTTGCCATGACTTGGCATGGCTACTCTTGCCCACTGCAGTTCGTTTGCTTCCGCATCCCGCACGGGAATGGTTACGCAGACTCTGCCGGGCATATCCTTATCATAATTTTTCGCAACAGTCCCGACCATGACACCAAAAATACGGTTATCCCCCGTATCGGTTTTCATGATCTGGCTTTCTGCAATCTCATCAATAATATCAAATAAGCCCACCCATAAGACCTCCTAACGAATTTTTGTTTTCTATACTCGCCGCCTTACCATACAGCTTTGTGGTAAACCCATTATCCTGATCCATACGATGCACCACCCGCTGTATATAAAACTGATTTTCCGGCGGCGATCCCATCGCCCGCAGTTCAAAAAATTTCCCCGGAAGCAGCTCAGGCAGACCGATACAGGTACATTCCAGCGAAC
>CALASU010000071.1 GCA_937888765.1 uncultured Clostridia bacterium
CATCGGGGGTCTGGTAACACTGATGGGTCTGTTTATGATGTATCAGATGGCTGGTACACTGAACATGGCTGAACTGACAGAATTCATGCATGCACAGGAAGATAAGACTGCTTTCTATGTAACAGGTGTTCTGATCCTGTTTGGTTTCGCTGCAAAAGCAGGTCTGTTCCCTCTGCATATCTGGCTGCCTAACGCATATAGCGTAGCACCTGCGCCTTCCAGCGCACTGCTGTCCTGTATCCTGACAAAAACAGGTGTGTTTGGCACAATCATCATCAGCTGTAAGCTGTTCATGCATGATGCACAGTGGGGCAACCTGATCCTGATTTTGGGTATCATTACAATGGTAATGGGTGCAGTGCTGGCAGTATTCTCTGTGAATCTGAAACGTACACTGGCTTGTTCCTCCATGTCCCAGATCGGCTTTATCATCATTGCCATCGGGATGCAAGGGCTGCTGGGGGAACATAACGCACTGGCGGCAAGCGGTACTTTCCTGCACTTTATCAACCACTCTCTGTTCAAACTGATTCTGTTCATGGGTGCAGGTATCATCTTTATGAACCTGCGTGAACTGGATCTGAACAAAGTGAGAGGCTACGGCAAAGATAAACCTCTGCTGAAAGCCATTTTCCTGATGCCCATTCTGGGTATTGGCGGTATCCCTCTGTGGAACGGCTATATCAGTAAAACACTGATCCACGAAAGTATGGTAGAATATATCGTACTTCTGGAAGAAGCGGGACAGTCCGCAATGCTGATGCGTACAGCAGAAGCCCTGTTCCTGTTCTCTGGCGGTCTGACACTGGCGTATATGACAAAAATCTTTGTCTGCATTTTCTTAGAGGATAATCCTTATCCTGTGAAGCCTGTAAGAACAGGTGCATACATGAGCAAGCTGACAGCGGCAATGCTGGTGGCTGTGGCGGTTCTGCTGCCTGTACTGGGGATCTTCCCTCATCAGACACAGGATGTCATGGCGGCAATGGGCAGTCATTTCATGAATGCGCATACACCTGACCATGCAGTACATTACTTTGCATGGGTAAACCTCAAGGGTGCAGTGATTTCCATTTGCGTAGGTGCAGTGGTATACTTCCTGTTTGTACGCAAGGTGCTGATGCAGAAGGATGCAAACGGCAATGTGGTTTATGTAGATCTGTGGCCTGAATGGCTGAATATCGAAAATAAACTGTATCGTCCTGTACTGCTGACAGTACTGCCTTATGCGGGTGCATTCTTTGCCCGTATCGCAGGCAATCTGACAGACGGTTTCCTGTCTGTTCTGCGTATGTTCATCTTCAATGATGACAACGGACGTGTTGTTCCTCCTGAAGATAAGTATTTCTCTTCTTATAAGGATGCGGAAACAGAGAAGACAGTTTATCGTGAAGGATTTGCACGAAGTCTGCTGACACTGGGGATTGGTCTGACAATCGCAATGATCTATATTCTGATGTAATTTCAAACGCTTTCGGGGTTTCCTGAAAGCGTTTTTTAATTGACAGAGAATAGTGATGCAAGGTACAATCATAATAGAAAATCGAAAAGAAAAGGAATTTACAGATATGAATTGGAAAAAAACAATTGTTCCGGCAGTGCTTGGCTGTATGCTGTTAAGCGGATGCATGGAGCAGAGAGAACAGGCACAGCAGATGCTGGAAAATCAGAAAGACCCTTTGCGCCATGAAGCGACTACCTTTGCTATGGATACCGTGATGACATTTACGATCTATGATGAAGACGGGGAAGAGCTTCTGATTGATGCAGAACAGGAGATTCGCCGACTGGAAAACATGCTTTCTGTTACAATGGAAGAAAGCGATATCAGCAGACTGAACGGCAAGGCAGGGCAGGAAGCGGTGAAAATTTCCGAAGATACTGTAAGGCTTTTGCAGATGGGCAAAGAATTTTATGCAGAAACGAATGGCTGTTTCAATATTGCAATTTCACCTGTTGTGAAAGCATGGGGCTTTACAGAAGCAGAACATCGTGTGCCGACACAGGCGGAGTTGGATACCCTGCTTCCTCTGACAGATCCTGAAGATATTGTGATTGAGGGAGATACGGCATATCTTGCCAAAGAATGCATGGCCGTAGACCTTGGCGGTATTGCAAAAGGCTATGCATCGGATACCGTAGCGGCATTACTGCGTCAGAAAGGTGCGGAATCCGCAGTCTTTACATTGGGCGGCAATGTCTGTGCCATTGGCACAAAGCCCGACGGTACACAGTGGCGGACGGCCGTTGCAAATCCTCTGGATGCAAGCGACTACGTGGGGCTTCTGTCTGTTACAGATGCCTGTGTGGTTACTTCGGGCGGTTATCAGAGGTATTTTGAACAGGACGGAAAAACCTATCATCATATCATTGATCCCGCGACAGGGATGCCTACGGAAAATGAACTGCTTTCCGTAACCATTGTATGTGAAAATGGGGCAAAGGCAGATACGCTGTCCACAGCCTTATTTGTAATGGGACTTGAGGAAGCGTCTGCATACTGGAAGTCGCATACAGATTTTGAAGTAATCTTTGTGACAAAGGATGGTCAGGTTATTGCAACTGAGGGCTTGGAAAACAGCTTTACCTTTGAAGGACAGGACAATGACTTTGTATATACTGTAATGAAACGATAATATAAAGAAACAAAAGGCATAAAAAGGGAGCAAAAAGGAGGAAATAACTATGGGAAGCTGCAGAAATTTTATCAAAGACACAATTCTGGAATGTGATTGGAAGGACATGGGTTTATTGGGTGCATGTATCGGTTCTCTGGGTGCACTGGCGGGGATGGTTCTGCCCGATAAATACAAAAATGCGGCAGCGTTTACCGTTGGCGGCACATTCTTCCTGTCCGGTATTGCACTGGCAGTACGCACCATTGAAGCAAACAGAGAAGCGCAGTGGGACGAATACGAAGATTTTGAAGAATGGGAAGAATGGGACGAAGACGAATATGACGATGATGATGATGACACAGGCTTTGTAATGAAAATTACAGCAGAGGAAACAGAAGCATAAAACAGGAGGCTCTATACGATGAAAAAAGTACTGTTTGTGGATTGCTGTATCCGCAGAGAAAATTCCCGTTCTAAGAAACTGGCAGAGCATTTTCTGGCAGAGATCAAAAAAACAGGAGAATATGAAATCGAAACGCTTTGCCTGATGGATGAAAAGCTGTCCTATTCCGCAGGAGAGGTTTTCGAGAAAAGAGAAGAACTGCTTGCAAAGAACGATCTGCAGGATCCGTATTTCCGTTATGCACACCAGTTTGCAGCGGCGGATAAAATCGTAATTGCGGCACCTTTCTGGGATCTGAGCTTCCCTGCACTGCTGAAGGTATATATTGAAAATATCTGTATCGAAGGGATTACATTCAGCGCAGGCGAACAGGGGCTGAAAGGACTTTGCAAGGCGGACCATATGGTATATCTGACAGCCAGAGGCGGTATCTATACGGATTCTGATTTAGAGTTGGGGTCTAAGCATCTGGAAAAGATGGCGGTATTCTTCGGTATTGACAGATATGACTGCATAGCGGCTGAGGGTCTTGACATTGGCGTATGGCCCGTGGAAGAACTGCTGGACAAAGCAAAAGCAAAGGCAACAGAAGCGGCAAAAACATTTTAAATACTGACAAATATAAAAGCGGAGCATACCACTCCGCTTTTTTTAGGAGGGGCTTATATGAAAGCATTTCATATTGGTGATCTGCACCTTGGAAAACGTGTATACGAATTTTCCATGCTGGAGGAGCAGAAGGAACTGATTGAACAGATTTTACAGAAAATTGATGAAGAACAGCCTGACGTACTGTTCATGACAGGCGATATTTATGACAAACCGATTCCTCCTGTGGAAGCGGTGTGCCTGCTGGACAGCTTTCTGACAGAGCTTTCCAACAGAAAACTGCATACCTATATCATCGCAGGCAACCACGATTCCGCACAGCGTCTGGAATTCGGCAATGCCCTGATGGCAAAGGGGAATGTGTTTATCTGCGGCAATCCCGACAAGACCATCGTTTCTTATAAAGAAGAGGATGCCTATGGAGAAGTGTACATACATTTGCTGCCATTTTTCAAACCTGCCCATGTGAATGGACTGCTCAATACCGCAGCGGTATCCTATCAGGAAGCGGCAGAACTGCTTCTGGCGGAAAATGCCGTGGATACTACAAAGCGAAATATCCTGCTGGCACATCAGTTTGTATCCTGGAAAGGCGTGGTGGAACGCAGTGACTCCGAAACAGCTTCCGTAGGCGGTGTGGATGAGATCGGTTCAGAAATATTCGCGGATTTTGATTATGTTGCATTGGGGCATCTGCACAGCCCTCAGAAGGTTGGACGGGATACCGTGCGTTATGCAGGTTCTCCCATGCCGTATTCTTTTTCCGAGGTACGTCAGCAAAAAGGGATCACTGTTGCAGAACTGCGGGAAAAAGGCGTATGTGAGATTGATTTCATTCCTTTGGAAACAACAAAGAAATTCAGAGAATTGAAAGGCCCTCTTGCTGAAATTTTACAGGCGGCAAAAGCGGACGACAGAAAAGAGGATTATATCCGCTGTATTCTGACGGATACAGAAGCCTTGTTCGATCCTGTTGGACAGATCAGAAGCGTTTATCCCAATCTGATGACATTGGAAAGAGAACAGCAGATGCAGAAACGACAGTTGGATCTGGTAATGGAAACAGATGAGCTGCAGCCCAATGAACTGTTTGCAGACTTTTTTGAAAAGCAGACAGGAAAAGCACTGACAGAAGAACAGCAGAGCATTTTGCAGAACATCTGGGAAGGATTGGAGGAATTGCAATGAAACCCATACATTTAACACTGACAGCCTTTGGCCCGTTTGCCAAGCAGACAGAGATTCCCTTTGCACAGCTGGGAGAATCCGGTCTGTTTCTGATCAGCGGGGATACAGGTGCAGGGAAAACAACGATTTTTGACGCCGTTTGTTTTGCTTTATTTGGGGAAGCCAGCGGCTCTAATCGAGAAAATGACAGTATTCGCAGTGACTTCGCAGAGCCTTCTGCCAAAACAGGTGTAAGCTATCGTTTTTCGCATAAAGGCAAAACCTATCTGATCGAACGCAATCCCGCCTATCAAAGACCCAAACTGCGAGGGGAAGGCATGGCGACAGAAAAAGCGGAAGCGGCAGTATATGAAGAAATAAACGGTATAAAAGGAACAGCACTTTGTACAGGCTTTACACCCGTAACAAAAT
>CALASU010000072.1 GCA_937888765.1 uncultured Clostridia bacterium
ATCCCGTTATGGATAACTCCATTGAAATTTCTTCCATGGGTATCCGTGTAGATCCTTTTACACTGGATCAGCAGCTGAGAAAAGCAAACTGTGACGACCGCAGAGGTCTGGAATATCACAGAATGCTGCTGGAAGGCAAACTGCCCTGCACAATCGGCGGCGGTATCGGTCAGTCCAGACTGTGTATGCTGCTGTTAGGCAAGGCACACATCGGCGAAGTACAGTCCTCTATCTGGGATGAAGAAACATTTGAAGTATGTAACGCCGCAGGCGTAACCCTGCTGTGATTTTTTCGAGGGACTCTGTCCCTCGAGCTCCCTGCGAGGGGAATCATTCCCCTCGACCCCGATTTGCAAAAGCATTTGCTTTTGCCGAAGAACTTAAATCTGCTCGCCGAAGGCAAATAAAAAGTTTCGGTCAAGCCTTTTCATAAGGTAGCGGGAAAGATGTCCCGCCCGCCGAAGGCGGCTTTGCAAAGCAAAGTACTGACAGGGCTTGTGGGGTGCAGGGGCAAAGCCCCGCAAAAGTCCCTCAGAGAAGAATCGCCCTGCCAAGTGCAAAGGAATAGATATAAACTTCCTTTACAGGCATCCCCAGTGCCCTTTCCAGTGCTTCCCGATACAGCTTCAGCTGAATCTGATATCGTTCGATCAGTTCCTTTTCCTCGCTCACACGGTCTGTTTTATAATCCACCAGCACACAGCCGTCCGCTTCCGTAAAGAAGCAGTCGATCATACCGTTTACCAGTATCTTTTCTGTAATCCCTTCATATGCTTCGCCGAAATACGCTTCTTTCGGCTCTAACAGCATGGAAAATGTCTTTTCTTTTTCCAGAATATCCGCTTTTCTAATCCGCTCTGCCAGAGGACTTTCAAAGAATGTCACCAGCCCCTTACGGTAAACAGCCTTTGCTTCCTGTTCTGTCAGTCTTTTTCTCGCAATCAGCTCCTGCAGCAGGTCTTCGATCATATCATAGGTATATTTTTTCCGTAAATCGGCTTCTTCCAGAACTGTATGCAGTACCGTACCCATTCTTGCCCCGCCAAGTCTGCCTTTTTCTTCTTTCTGCGGCAGTTCGATCGGCTTTCTTTCCTGCAATACTTCCCCAAAGACTTCCTCCTGATGCTTTCTCTTGATTTCAGAAATCGAGATTTTCGCAGGTAATGTCGTTTCTTTTTCCTGCGGATACTTCCAGCCTAAAATACGGAATACCGCTTCCTGTTCGGGTGTCGGCTCTGTCTTTTCTTCCCATGCCGCAAAAAAGCTTTCCTGTTCTTCCGCTTTCTTCTGCTCCTCAGAGATACCGGAAAGCACCGTTTCCCTGGTCAGACAGCAAAAACTCCATTCCGACTGTTCTTTTCCAAACAGTGTATGTCTGCTTTCCGACCAGTCCAGATGATATGCCTCAGGATGCCGCATAAAGGCAGGCATTACCCAATCCAGATAGCACAGCCCCCTGCGCAGACGGAATACAGGCAGGGTTTCTTTTCTGGAATCTGCTGTCTGTTCCCATTTGTAAAATGCTTTTTCCGCATCCTTTACCGCTCCTGTCAGAATCAGCTTTTCCTTCGCTCGTGTCAGAGCTACATATAATACACGGGTTTCTTCGGAGAGATTTTCCAGCTTCGTCACTTCCGCAAGTGCTCGCTTTGCAAGAGTCCGATACGTTACCCGTTTCACAGGGTCTGTCATATCCATGCCGCAGCCCCATTTCTGATGGAAAATAACTGCTCCTTTTACATCCATATTATTGAAATGCTTCCCCATATCCGAAACAAACACCACAGGAAATTCCAGCCCCTTGCTCTTATGAATCGTCATCACACGAACCAGATTTCTGCCCTCGCCCTGCAGCTTTGCAGAGGAAGGCTCTGCTTCCGCTTCCTGCAGGTCTTCCACATAGCGCAGAAAATAAAATGCCCCTTTTCTGCTGCCTTTTTCAAACTGCTCAGCCTTTTCCATCAGCATCTGCAGGTTTGCCTGCCGCAAAGCACCGCCTGCGGTCATGCCCAGATAATCAAAATACCCTGTTTCCCGATACAGTATCCGCAGTAATTCCTGCAGGGAAACCTCTCTTGCCAGCTTCCGCCAATGCTGCAGCATTTCCAGAAACGCCGTCAGTTTCTTGCGCAGGGTTTCTTCTCTGCCATTTTCCACATAGCTCTGTATACAATCATAATACAGCCCCTTGCCGCCATGCAGACGAATTTCCATCAGTTCATCCGCATCCAGTCCATAGATCGGAGAATATAATACAGAAAGCAGAGGGATGTCCTGTCTGGGGTTATCCACCAGGCGCAGCAGATGCAACGCTGTTTCCACTTCGGGCATGGCAAAATACCCCTCAGATGCTTCTGCATAATAAGGGATTCCCTCTCTGCCAAAGACTTCTTCCAGTACTGTGCTCCAATTTTTCATACTTCTGAACAGAATGGCAATATCTCCATAGCTGACAGTACGGTATCTTTCTTCTTTCTTATCCCAGATCTGATACCCCGAAGCAATCAGTTCCTTTATGCGTGCCGCAATGGCTGCTGCCTCTACCTGTCTGCGGTCAAGCTCCAGAAGCTCTTCCGGCAGTTCGGAATCTTCCTGTTCTTTTGTATGGATGAGTATGATTTCATTCGCTCCGCCATGCAGACCCTCACATTCCGCAAATTTCGCTCCTGCATACAGTGCCGCTTCCGCATCATACGCAATGTCGCCAAACTGCGGCTGCATAATCTGTCTGCAAAGGAAGTTGACCCCATCCAGAATATTTTTTCTGCTGCGGAAATTCTGGGAAAGTACAATCTTTCTTGTTTTTTCGCCCTCTTCCGCAGGATAGATTTTATATTTTTCATTGAATAATTCGGGCATTGCCTGACGGAAACGATAGATGCTTTGTTTTACATCGCCCACCATAAAGCGGTTATTTTCGCCGATACTTTCTCCCGAAACCGCAGACAGCAGTAATTCCTGTACCAGATTGCTGTCCTGATACTCGTCAATCATGATTTCGTCATAGCGGGAACGCATTTCTTTGGCGATTTCTGTCGGCTGTCCGTTTTCATCCACCAGAAGCCGCAGGGCAAAATGCTCATAATCTGTAAAGTCTATAATATTCTTTTCCTGCTTCGCCTGTGCAAAGGCTTTCATAAACAGCTTGGTCAGCTTCGCCAGTGCCAGTGCCGCAGGATAAAGCTGTCTGATCAGATTCGCCTGCATTTCGCCGTCATGGTTAAAATAGGCTTCGCCCAGTTTTTTTATCGTATCCTTGGCTTCATTGCGCAGTTCCTTGAACCGTTCCGCCAGATCCTTATCTTCTCCGCGATAAGCAGGCAGACGTGAAAAATCAATGGCTTTCAGTGCCAGACTCCACTTTCCATAGCTTGGCGGTTCTTCTGCCAGAGCCTGTAAAAAGTATTGGATTCCTTCCTGCTCCGCTGTAATTCGCTCCTGATATGCCGCAAAATCAGACAGCCCTGCAATCTCATATGCCGCACGCTTCAGCTGCTGCATGGCATACTCTGCACCATCCTGCACACTCTGACGAATCAGAGAAAACCATACACAGTCTTCAATCCCCTTCCCCTCTGACAGATGATACGTTTCTGCCATTGTATCCAGAAGCTGTTCGGGATACGGCGCACTGAGCGCAAACTGATACGTTTCCAGAACCAGTTTTTTCAGACTGTCATCCTTCGTGGACTGTCCGAAAATTTCCAGTAGATTCAGAAACCAGCTGTTTTCCTCCGCTTCATACAGTTCTTCAAACAGGTCACCCAGCACCTCTTTCTGCAGCAGCTTGATCTCCGCAGGGTCTGCCGTACGGGCGGCAGGGTCAATCCCCAGAATATGATACTGTTCTCTGAGAAGCTGCAGACAGAACGCATGAATCGTCTTGATATCTGCCCGCTGCAGAAAAGCCATCTGATTCTGCAAATGGACCATTGTCTGTTCGTTTCTCTGTTCTTTTTCCTGTTCTTCTTCCAGTGCCTTTGCAATTGCCGCACCGATGCGCTGGCGCATTTCTGCCGCCGCCGCATTGGTAAAGGTTACCACAAGCATACGCTCAATTTCCTGCCCCTCATTCACAACACGGCGAATGACACGTTCTACTAAAACAGCTGTTTTCCCGCTGCCCGCCGCAGCCGCTACCAGAAGATCGCAGTTTCTTGTCGAAATCGCCTGCTCCTGCTGTGCTGTCCACGAAGTTGCCATACTTCTCTCCTCCATATTCAAAGGGCTTTCTGCAGCCGTATCGTAAACGGCACATAGCCCGTAAAAGATCCCATAAAACTACTATAGGAATTATACCAGAAGTTGCCGATAAAAGCGAATGAAAACCCATTCAGAATATGGTCGTCAAAGAGGTATCTGGCTGTAATTTTACAGAAAATTTCAGAAAACCCGCTCGGATAAAAACAGCTGCAATCCTGCAGATGCTCCAGAAGCTGTTCTTCCCATTTCTCCAGAGCATACACCGTCAGAAGTCCCTGTTTCATTTCTTCCCAGTGCAGACCTTTTTTCTGTAATTCTTTTTTTCGCCGACGGACAATACGGACAGTATGATGCATAGCGGCAAGTTTATAAAAACGGCTGATCTGCGGCTGTGTCAGCCGATGCAGATTTTCCCGAAAATAATTGTATGCAAGCCTTGTTTCCAGAAAGATTTCATTGGCATCTGCCGCAGTGCTTTCGATACACTGTGTATAAAAAGCCTGTAAAAACGGACATTCCAGAGTGTATGCCCGCTCCAGAAGCCGCTCCCGCTCCGCCTCGATCTGCTCCCGTACCATGCGTATTTTTTTCATTTCCCACATCTTTCTCACGTCCTTTTCTTTTTTCTTTCATTATAAAAAGAAAAGAACCCCCTCCCCACAGTTTCTGACGCAAAAAAAGACAGACATCCCGAAAACCCGGGATGTCTGCTTTTTTCGAGGAACACTGTCCCTCAAGGTTTTAACAGGAGGAACAGCTGCCGATCTGGTTGCCGTTGTTGCAGCAGCACAGCAGAATCAGAATCCAGATCCAGGAAGAACTGTCGCCCCAGTTATTGCCGCAGCCGTTATTGCCGTTGCCGCACAGGCACAGCAGCAGGATGATCCAGATAATGTTGTTGTCGTTACCACCAAATCCACACATAATAAAATACCTCCTTAGGATGTAAAGTGTTTTGTTACACTCCTATCCTATGAGGTATTTTTTCGTTTCTTGCCTGTCTGTATTTTTTTATTTTTTCTATAGAAAAAATAACCCTGTGGAGCATTTCGCCAAACGAAATGCTTTTTTATATTATTTCGGTAAAATCAGATCACTTTTTCTGACATCTACGGTAAAGCCGCCCATTTCATCGGCAAGGCTTACCATTCTGATATTTTCCGCATCCATAAAATGCAGTACGTGTGTCATACCGTCCGCTTCGCCAAGGGCAATCAGATCCGCTTCTTCTGCTTCGCCGTACAGGAATACCTGCATCCCTGCCTGACGGTATGCGGACGCAATTTCCATTGCCGCTTCACTGCCTGCCGCTTTCCATGTAAACAGTGCCTTTACCTTTTGCTGTTTCTCTGCCATCATTCTTCCCCCTGTTTCTTTTCCACCAGCAGCTTTTCCAGTTCATCAATGAAGGTATTGATATCCTTGAACTGACGGTATACAGATGCAAAGCGTACATATGCCACCTCGTCCAGTTCTTTCAGTCTGTCCATGACCATATTGCCGAGCATCTTGCTTTCTACCTCTCTGTCGCCGCTGCTCATCAGTGTATTTTCAATATCATCCACCAGAGCTTCCATCTGTTGTACCGTTACGGGGCGTTTGTTGCAGGATTTCATGATGCCGCCGATAATTTTATTTTTATCAAAAATTTCTCTTGTGCCATCTCTTTTGATGACTGTAATGGGAATCATATCAATTCTTTCATAGGTCGTAAAGCGTTTGCCACAGCTGTCACACAGGCGACGGCGACGGATCACGGAATTATCATCCTGTCCGCGGGAATCAATTACTTTGGTATCGTTATAATTACAAAAAGGACATTTCACAATGCGTTCCTCCTTTATCTGTTTTTTCAGAGCTTTCTTTCAGTATAAAGGAGATTTTTGTGCGGGTCAAGGCAATCCTTCTGCCTTATTCCCTGTCCGTCTGCAGCAGTTCGTCAGCATCCGCTTCGATTAAAATAATATCATCCCCGATCCGTTTGATGCACCGCCACGGCACAAAAAATGCCCGTTCCTTGCCAAAGAAATTCCATTTTGTATCCTCAGGAATGATAATTGTGCAGATTTTCCCCGTGTGGATATCCAGTTCCAGATCACAGATACAGCCCAAACGCTTGCCGTCGCAGACGTTGATGACTTCCTTTTCCTGTAATGCCGAAAAGCGTTCCCATTTCATTTTTTTCCATCTCCTGACATGAATTTCTCCTTTTATTCTATGCCGGAAAGGATTGTCCCTCTTACTTTTATGCACCTTTTATAGAAATTCGCTTTTTCTTTAAATTCCCTTGACGCATCCACATATATCTCCTACAATATATATTGCACTTAAAAACCAAAAAAACTAGATGTTGTGGTTTTTGTCCTTTTTTGACACAAGAGCACAAATGTTGATAAAATCAGCATTTTTCAGAAATTACAGAAGAAAGAAGGGGTTTTTTATGATTACAACCATTACAAAAAGAGATGGCCGCAAGGCTCATTTTGATCTGAATAAAATCGCCAATGCCATTCAGAAAGCATTTCGCGATACTGCCGAAGAAAACGATTATAACCTCTGTCTGCATCTTGCACAGGAAGTTTCCGATCACTTTGAAGAAAAAGGCATCGCAACACCCTCTGTAGAACAGATTCAGGATGATGTAGAAAGCGTTCTGATGCGCCATGGCTATGCACGCACCGCAAAATCCTATATCCTGTATCGTGCAGAGCGTACCCGTATCAGAAACATGAACGACCGCCTGATGAAAACCTTTGAGGATATTACATACAAGGATGCAACAGACAGCGACATCAAAAGAGAAAATGCCAACATTGACGGTAATACCGCAATGGGTTCCATGCTGAAATACGGCTCTGAGGGTGCAAAGCATTTCTATGAAAGCTATGTTCTGAACCCCGCTCACTCCGAAGCACACAGAGAAGGCGACATTCATATCCACGATCTCGACTTCTATACACTGACAACCACATGCTGTCAGATCGACCTGCTGAAGCTCTTTGACGGCGGCTTTTCCACAGGTCATGGCGTGCTGAGAGAACCCAATGACATTGCAAGCTATGCATCCCTTGCCTGCATTGCCATCCAGTCCAATCAGAACGACCAGCACGGCGGGCAGTCCATCGGCAACTTTGACTACGGTCTGGCTCCCGGTGTTGCAAAAACATACAAAAAACGCTACCGCTCTACACTGTCCTCTCTGATCGAAGTAATGGATTGTCCCGAACATGCAGAAAAAGCACAGGTTGCTTTTAAAGTACTCTCTGCAGAAAATCTGTTCCCTACACTGGACGGCTGTGAAAAATACAACGCAAAAGAAAAAGAACTGCTGCTGGCCATCGGTCTGGAAGAAAAAATGATTGATAAAATCCAGAAATTCTCCGCCAAAAAAGCAACAGAAGAAACAGACAAGGCAACCTATCAGGCAATGGAAGCCCTGCTGCACAACCTCAATACCATGCATTCCCGCGCAGGCGCACAGACTCCCTTCTCCTCCATCAACTATGGTATGGATACCTCCACAGAAGGCCGCATGATTATGAAAAATGTGCTGCTGGTAACAGAAGCAGGTCTTGGCAACGGGGAAACTGCGATCTTCCCCA
>CALASU010000073.1 GCA_937888765.1 uncultured Clostridia bacterium
AAAGGTGTTTCCAGGAATGCTTTTACGATTTCCAGAGCCAGACCTGCACCTGTTACTCTTGCGCCCATAGCCAGAATATTTGCATTGTTGTGTTCTCTTGTTGCTTTTGCAGAGAATACATCGCCGCACAGAGCACAACGAATGCCTTTTACTTTGTTGGCAGTGATAGAAATACCGATGCCTGTACCGCAGATCAGAATACCGTTTTCACATTCGCCGCTTGCAACTGCATTTGCAACTGCTTTGCCGTATGCGGGGTAGTCTACGGACTCTTCGGAAAATGTACCGAAGTTTTTATACGCAATATTATTTTTTTCCAGATAGCTGATAACCTCTTTCATCAGAGGATAACCGCCATGATCGCAACCTAAAGCCAGCATTTGCTCCACTCCTTTTCAGTCTTTTGTGTCTGTCTTATCTGTATCAATAGTGCGGTAGCCTGCCGCCTTATTCAGACGGTTCATAATCGCCATGCCTTCCCCTTCTTCGGAGAAAACTTCCGAATAGACACAGTCTACGCCCAAAAAGTCAAATTTTCTTAAAATCTTAAACAGATTTGCCCCGATTTCCTCGGGTCTTTCTCTGCTGCCCAGAGAAAGTACCACATCCGCATGATACTGCGCCTTTGTTTCCTCTGTCGCCATCACGCCTGTTTTCTTTCCCTGTGCTTTGTCTTCTGCTGTACGTTCATTGATGATACGCACAACTTCCCTGCCTGTTACCAGAACAACCTCTGCCTTCGGCGAATAATGGGTATATTTCATACCGGGTGCCTTGGGCTTCAGATGTTCTTCGGGCTTTGCAAGAATCGCAGGGTCGATTTCCACCGTTCCCACGACTTCCTCCATCATTTCCTTTGTGACTGCACCGGGGCGCAGAATCACAGGGATTTCGCCCGATACATCGGCAATGGTGGACTCCAGTCCCCATTCTGCCGCACCGCCGTCCACAATCATATCAATCTTCCCATTCAGGTCAAATTCCACATGGGATGCCCGTGTAGGGCTTGGCTTACCGGAGGAATTGGCACTGGGTGCCGCAATGGGCACACCCGCCGCCCCGATAATGGCTCTTGCCACAGGATGATTGGGAAACCGCACTGCCACGGTATCCAGTCCGCCTGTTGCCTGCGCAGGCACACAGTCCGCTTTCGGGAATACCAGTGTCAGAGGACCGGGCCAGAAAGCCTCCATAAGCTTTTCAGCAGCAGGGGAAATTTCTCTGACGATTGCGTCCAGCTCCTCACGCTCGGAAATATGCAGTATGAGAGGGTTGTCCGAGGGACGCCCCTTTGCCAGATAGATTTTTTTACAGGCTTCGCCGTCCAGTCCGTTTCCGCCCAGTCCATAGACTGTTTCTGTCGGGAACGCCACCAGACCGCCTTCCCTTAAAATCTTTCCTGCTGTCTGTATGATTCCCATAGCTTCGGGGCTGTCAAGTTCCGCCTTCGCCAGTATTGTTTTCATGCTCTTATGCGTTTGCACCGCAGCATTTTTTGTATTTTTTGCCGCTGCCGCAGGGACAGGGATCGTTACGGCCAACTTTTTCGCCTTTTACGATTGTTCTGGATTTTTTCTGTTCCAGTGTCAGACGCTTTCTTGCATCTGCATCAAAGATGTTGTCCCACTGAGGCAGAGCAGACAGATGTTCTGCTTTGTATTCGATCATCAGTTTGAACAGTTTTGCAAAGTCGATTTCGATTACCAGATCACTTTCTTCTGTCAGTGCGGGCATATCGTAGGGTGTAGGCAGGCAAGCGTTGATACCGTCAACAAAAGCAACGATCTGTTCTGCTGTCATATCAAATTTTTCTGCCAGTTCGGATACTTTGCCTTCCAGTTTTGTGATTTTGTTTTCCAGAATGTGTTCATAGATTTTCTGTTCTTTGGGCAGGTATTCATTCCAAACGCCGTCTACGCTGTGGCCTTCCTGGGAAAATGCTTTTCTCATCCAACTTTCATATAAACTCATGTGAATTCGCTCCTTTATACTTATACTTGTTTATTTTTTTAATTCTTTGCAGAATACGCCATTCTCTAAAATGATACTATGATTTTTCTTCCTTTGCAACAAAAATGTATACAAACACC
>CALASU010000074.1 GCA_937888765.1 uncultured Clostridia bacterium
CTATCATCCGCGAAATATGGCATGAGGAAAAAAATGAAAACAGCGTGAAAAAACTGCAGGTAAATATGGCAAATATCCGTAAAAAACTCCGCATCACTCCCGGCAATAATAAATACATTGCAAATGAACTGGGCGTGGGGTATCGGATGAATAACGAAATCTAAAAAACAGGACAGTTACAAAGCCGTAACTGTCCTGTTCTTTATTCTGCTCAACTGCACCATAATCTAAAAAAATGTCATCTATATGTACCGCTTCTTTCGCCAGTGCTTCTAGCTGCCCCATCGGCAGATTTCCTTCCAGATACACAGTAATATCATTATAAAACCAGTAAACAATATTTCGCGTGCCGTCTTTTTCTGCAAAAAACTCGCCCTCTTTCTTTTTGACACCCTCGGGCAAACGTCCCTTATTGTAATCATAATCAGCAGACTGCGTCAGAAAGAAAAATTTTTCTTCTATATCCGCATCATGAAAAGTATACGTGATCGTCCAATCTCCGGGAACCTTGGAATGAATCTCTCTGTCTTTATAATAAAACCCCTCGGGAACAGAAGCCAGCACAAAGAAATCTTCCCAATGATCCGGCTTCATAATCTGAGGAAAGAGATCTTCGGGACGATACAGCGGACCGCCGTTTTTCTTTTCTTCTTCCCGATAGGCTTCCCAGTTTTCCTGCAATGTCCGCATTTCTTCTGCTCTTGCCCTGACTTCCTCCGGGCTTTCCATTGTGCTGCGCAATACCATAACAACTCCCAGCTTTACCACCATAGGCAGGCAAGCCAATACAAACAGTATCAGAATCTTTCGTAAACTTAACCTTGCCATACTTTCACTCCTTTTTCCGATTTTTAAATTTCTCCTTTTCTATTATTATAGATAAAATTTTTATACTTTTCTACAGATTATCCCAATTCCTTTATTATTCTACATCTAGCATTCTAATAATATAGTCCTTTTGCTTTTGAGCATATACCAGTGTATTTCTAGTACCGCCTGCTATGCCGCTATAATATGCAATAACCATTGATGCATGATTTATCATCCATTCATTTCGTATCTGATACACTTCTTTAGAAAACCATGCAGAAAGATAATAAACTTTATCCGCTTCCCTTAAAATTTTATTGTATTGCTCTTGCCAATTTCGACTCCACCCTTGTTCAAATCCTCTGAACAGAATGGCACAAATCAATTGGATTTGCGGAAAATACTGTTTTTGTTCTATAACCAATTCTGCAGCCCATAGATCAATCCCCCTCGCCATACCCGAAATAAATATAATAAACCCATCTTCTATCGCATCTTCTATTGCCCGTTTTAACTTCCGACGGATATTTTCTGCAGAATCCTTTAGCTTCTCAGGACGATGCCCTGTAAAACAACAGCTTGCCATACGCTTCATTTCAAAATCCTCCTATGATCTTATTTAAAACAGAGCATACAATATTGTGATTATATCCACAATATTTATTTAAAAGAATTGCATATATACTTGAATTAAATATGATATAGGAGGGATTCCTATGATTGATTACAGTCCTTTGTGGGCAACCTTAAAAGAACGGAAAATATCACAATATCAACTATTAAAATCAGGAATCGACAATAAAACATTGGATTCTTTAAAGAAAAATAAAAATATTACATTGCTTACATTGGAAAAACTCTGTACAATCATTGATTGTACCCCAAATGATATTGTAGAATTTAAAAAATAAGCTGTTAAAATGCATCCTACATTTAACAGCTTATTTTTATTTCTTTCATTGTTTTTCTGTCAGAATATGATATACTGTTTACAAGCAATTTCTAATACATCATCGGGTGAGCACCTACCGCACAAGGCTATCCTTTGCGGTATTTTTTATGGTTTTATTAAGGAGGAATTCTCATGCTGCATATGCTGCTTCCCATTCTGCTCGTTGTTACTTCCAATACGATCTATCATATCTGTGCCAAGTCCCTGCCGCAAACGATAAACTCCTTTGCTTCTCTTGCGATCAGCTACACAGTTGCGGCGATCTGTTCTCTTGTGCTGTTTTTCTTTACAGCAGAACAGAAGCACCTGCCCACTGAAATTTTAAAAGCAAACTGGACTTCCTACGCCCTCGGTGCCGCCATCGTCGGACTGGAATTCGGCTATATCTGCGTATACCGTGCAGGCTGGAAGATCAGTGTCGGCAACCTTGTTGCCAGCCTTTGCCTTGCATGTGTACTGTTGTTTGTCGGTCTGCTGCTGTATAAAGAAGCCCTTTCCCTGCGTCAGTTCATCGGCATCGGGGTCTGCATACTCGGACTGACTCTGGTTGCAAAATAAACTTGTATTTCTTCTGCAAAAGCAGTATACTGAAACAGATACAGCAGTATCAAAAAAAATATGAATTTATAGGAGAGTGCTTTTTGACTAAGTACAACACACTGGAGATTGTAGGCTGACCGGGAGGTTTGCAGACAATCAGAAAACAAACCTCCCGCTGCTATGACAGCTATTGAAAGTCGACAATATTCAGGAG
>CALASU010000075.1 GCA_937888765.1 uncultured Clostridia bacterium
GCAGGGAAACTGGTCAAGCATCTTCCCTGCGGGAAGACGGCTTCGCCGCCGCCTTAATCTTGGCGGTGCTCATATCCCTCGAATAAAAAAAGGAGTGATTGAAATGGCATTGAATTATGTTGGTACAAGAGATAGAAAAATTACGGCAACGGCTTCTGAAGCAATTTTGCGCGGCATCTGTCCCGATGGCGGCTTATATATCCCCGAGGAAATTCCTAAAATGGAAAAATCTCTGGAAGAACTGGGCAAGCTGTCCTATCAGGAACTGGCGTATGAAGTATTGAAGCTGTATCTGGATTTTACAGATGACGAACTGAAAGCCTGCATCAACGGTGCATATGACGAAAAATTCGATACACCTGAAATTGTTCCCGTTGTGAAAAAGGGCGATGCACTGTTTCTGGAACTGTTCCACGGCAGAACGCTTGCGTTTAAAGATATGGCACTTTCCATTCTGCCTTATCTGATGAAAACTGCTGTGAAAAAGCAGGGCATGAAACAGGAAATTGTAATCCTGACAGCAACAAGCGGCGATACAGGCAAAGCGGCACTGGAAGGCTTTGCGGGTGTGGATGGTACACGCATTATGGTATTCTTCCCCGAAGATGGCGTAAGCCCTGTGCAGAAACTGCAGATGACAACACAGGAGGGCGACAATACCTGCGTTGTTGGGATCAAAGGCAACTTTGACGATGCACAGAGTGCGGTAAAACGCATTTTTACAGATAAGGAACTGGAACAGGAGCTGGATGCAAAGGGCTTCCGCTTCTCCTCTGCAAACTCTATCAATATCGGCAGACTGGTACCGCAGATCGTATACTATTTCCATGCTTATCTACAGGCAGTGAAACTGGGCGAAATCAAACCGGGCGAAGAACTGAACTTTACCGTTCCCACAGGCAACTTCGGCGATTTGCTGGCAGGCTGGTATGCGGCACAGATGGGGCTGCCTGTAGGGCATTTCGTGTGTGCGTCCAATGATAACAAAGTACTGTATGATTTCTTCCGCACAGGTACATATGACAGAAACCGTGATTTCTGCGTGACAGTATCTCCCTCCATGGATATTCTGATCTCCAGTAATCTGGAACGTCTGCTGTGCCACATGAACGGACAGGACGCAACAAAAGCGGAAATGGAAAGTCTGAATAAAACAGGTGCATATACAGCAGAGATTACAGAAAAGAAAATCAGCGGGGCATATGCGACAGAAGCAGAAACCTTTGCGGCAATCAAGGACTTCTATGCAGAAACAGGCTATGTGATGGATACACATACAGCCGTTGCCTATGCGGCGTATCAGAAATACAAAGCAGAAAGCGGCGACAATACACCTATGGCCATCGTATCCACAGCAAGCCCCTATAAATTTACAAAGGATGTTATGACTGCACTGGATGCAAAATACGCTGACGGCGATGCTTTTGCATTACAGGCGGATCTGGAAAAGGTAAGCGGCGTGGCTGTTCCCGAGCCTATCGTTGGTCTGGAAACAAGAGAAGTGCGTCATAAAACAGTATGTGAAAAGACTGCAATTACAGATGTTGTAAAACGCTGGCTGCTGTAATTTACCAGAAATAAGCCGAAAGGAGGAGAAGCCTATGGCGGACTGGGAATGGAGAAACGACAGCGAATCAGAAGAAAAAAAGAAAGAGAAAAGCGGATATGTGACCCGTAAGGAATTTTATA
Organism: uncultured Clostridia bacterium; assembly: GCA_937888765.1. Classification (GTDB taxonomy): domain Bacteria; phylum Bacillota; class Clostridia; order Lachnospirales; family Anaerotignaceae; genus Anaerotignum_A. Next base: position 1,690 of record CALASU010000075.1, read on the forward strand.
TCTGTTTTGTGGTACTGCTTGCAGTTATTTTCTGGCAGGGCATCAGTACAAAAGATCATGTATGGCAGGCGAAAAATAATCTGCGGAGCGAAATGCAATCTGCAGAAAGCAGAATCAATCATCAGATTGAAAGTATCCCTCGTAATATTGAGCAGGGCATTGAGGATGCAAACAACCCTTTGCGGGAAAGTGATTTGAAAATTACGGATGTGGATATGAAAGCCCAGACAGCCACCCTGTGCATGACTGCTTTGCCGAAAGAATATACGGATAGTATGGAAGTACAGTTCTTTTTATCCTGTGATGGAGCAGAAGCAGAAGCGATTCCTGCGGCGACAGGGGCTGATCGTGTGTTCAAAGCAGAAGCAACGATCCCCTTCTGTGATATGGTATCTGCAACAGTAAATCTGAAAAAAGGCGATACCGAAACCATCTGCGCTCTGGGAGAGATGAGCATACAGGAGCAGGTTCTGCCATCTTTCAGCGGGCACTGGAGCGGTTCCCGCCAATGGACAGCAGGGCAGAAATTTATCACCTTTAAAGGTTCTCTGATTGTAGATGTGGCAAAGCCGGCTTGGGTGATGTCGCAGAACAAAGGGAAAGACTGGACATTCCGGAATCCTGCGGCGGAAGTCTATATTGGCGGGAAACTGGTGAAAACTTTGCCGACACAGCTGATTTTGGAAGATGAATATATGTATTCCTATGAGTCCTATGATGCGATGCTGGCAGAGGGAGAAGAAGCATTGAAGCTGTATGAAGGGGAAACTATCGAATTTGTATTCAGACTGGAGGACAGCAACGGGCTGAAATACCGCTATGTGGTGGAAAAAGGAAACTATATCAAAGATGGCGAGTATCAGGAGGAAGCACCTGCAGATTCTATGAATCCCGTTTCAGGCGGCAGACTGACAATAGAATAAAAAAGTAAGGGCAGAAACAACAAATTTTGTTTTTGCCCTTTTTTGTGCAGATAAAAAACAGGAAAAGCATTGATTTTGTCCCTGTCATGGCGTAAAATGAAAGTAGCGTAACATGGGCGGCAGTGTGCCGTTCTGTTGCAATGCGTTTCGGCGAAATGCCGAGAAAAGGTAAATTTATTTTTTTTAAGAAAAAGGAGAGATGGCTACCATGAAAATGTTCATTGACACAGCAAACGTAGATCACATTAGAGAAGCAAACGACCTGGGCGTTATTTGCGGCGTAACAACAAACCCTTCCCTGATTGCAAAAGAAGGCAGAGATTTTGTTGAAGTTGTAAAAGAAATCACAACAATCGTAGATGGCCCTATCAGTGCGGAAGTTATCAGCCTGGATCACAAAGGCATGGTAGCAGAAGCAGAAGAACTGGTTAAAATCCATGAAAACATCGTTATCAAAATCCCTATGACTCTGGAAGGTCTGAAAGCAGTTAAGATCCTGTCCGCTAAAGGCGTAAAAACAAACGTGACACTGATCTTCTCCGCTACACAGGCTTTGATGGCTGCAAGAGCAGGTGCTACATATGTATCTCCTTTCCTGGGCAGAGTAGATGACATCGGTTCCGTTGGTATGACACTGATTGAAGATATCGTTGCAATCTTTGATATCCACGGTCTGGATACAGAAATCATCGCTGCTTCCATCCGTAACCCTCTGCATGTAGTAGACGCTGCAAAAGCAGGCTGCCACATTGCAACAATCCCTTACAATGTTCTGATTCAGATGTCCAAACACCCTCTGACAGACAATGGTATTGAAAAATTCCTGAAAGACTGGGAAACAGTACCCAAGAAATAATTTCTGAAAAAAAGATTCATTTCTAAAAACGTTTCAAGTTTGGAAACAGTAAAAACGAAATTTTTGGAGGAAAACCAAATGAACAATATTGATAATCTGACAATCAATACCCTGCGTTTCCTGTCTGCAGAAGCAATCCAGAAAGCAAAGAGCGGTCACCCCGGTCTGCCTCTGGGCGCAGCACCCGCTGCTTACACACTGTGGGCAAAAGAAATGAAGGTTAACCCCGCTAACCCCAACTGGGACGACAGAGACAGATTTATCCTGTCCGCAGGTCACGGCTCTGCTCTGCTGTACTCCCTGCTGCATGTATTCGGCTATGGTCTGACAATCGAAGACCTGCAGAACTTCCGTCAGAGAAACTCCCTGACACCCGGTCACCCCGAATACAAACATACAACAGGCGTTGAAGTAACAACAGGCCCTCTGGGTCAGGGTATTGCAAACGCTGTTGGTATGGCACTGGCTGAAAGCCATCTGGCAGCAAAATTCAACACACCCGAATTCAAAGTAGTAGATCACTACACATATGCACTGTGCGGCGATGGCTGTCTGCAGGAAGGTGTAGCTGCAGAAGCGGCTTCTTTGGCAGGCACAATGGGTCTGAACAAACTGGTTGTACTGTATGACAGTAACCACATCACAATCGAAGGCGATACAGCAACAGCTTTTGCGGAAGATGTTCTGAAACGTTTTGAAGCATATGGCTGGGATACACAGGAAGTTGCTGACGGCAACGATGTAGCTGCAATCAAAGCTGCAATCGAAAAAGCAAAAGCATCTGATAAACCCTCTATCATCAAAATCGAAACACAGATCGGTTACGGTGCACCCAATAAACAGGGCAAAGCATCCGCTCACGGCGAACCTCTGGGTGATGAAGAAATCAAACTGGCAAAAGAAAATCTGGGCTGGCCTTATCCCGATACAACATTCTACGTTCCCGAAGAAGTGAAAGCACACATCGCTGAAATCAATGCAGCAGGCGCAAAAGCAGAAGCAGAATGGAATGAAATGTTCAAGGCTTACGCTGAAAAATATCCCGAACTGGCAAAAGAATACGCTGTATGGCACAGCGATGAACTGCCCGTAGATCTGCTGGCTGATGAAGATTTCTGGAAAGATGAAGGCGATATCGCAACACGTGCAACTTCCGAAAAAGTTTTGCAGAAAGTAGCGAAAGTAGTGCCTAACCTGTTCGGCGGCTCCGCTGACCTGGCTCCTTCCAACAAATCTCTGATGAAAGAAAGAGAATACTACAGCAAAGAAAATGCAACAGGTTCCAATATCCATTTTGGTATCCGTGAATTTGCGATGACAGCTATGGCAAACGGTATGGCTGTACATGGCGGTGTAAGACCTTATGTTGCAGGTTTCTTCGTATTCGCTGACTACATGAAAGCTGGTCTGAGAATGGAATCTCTGATGGGTCTGCCCGTAATCTCCATCCTGACACACGACTCCATCGGTGTTGGCGAAGACGGCCCTACACATCAGCCCATCGAACACATGGCAATGTTGCGCAGCCTGCCTAACTACAATGTATTCCGTCCTTGCGATACAAGAGAAACAGCAGCAGGCTGGTATACAGCACTGACAAGCAAAACAACACCTACAGGTCTGATTCTGTCCAGACAGAATCTGCCTGCACTGGAAGGCACAGGCAAAGGTGCTCTGAAAGGTGCTTATGTGCTGAGAGACTGCGAAGGCACACCCGATGTACTGCTGATGGCTTCCGGTTCCGAAGTAGAACTGATCTACAAAGCATATGATGAACTGGCTGCAAAAGGCGTAAAAGCAAGAGTTGTTTCCATGCCTTGCTGGGAACTGTTTGAAGCACAGGATGCAGAATACAAAGAAAGCGTACTGCCTAACGCAGTTCGTGCAAGAGTAGCAGTAGAAGCTGCTTCCGATTTCGGCTGGCACAAATATGTAGGTATGGATGGCGCAATCATCTGCATGGATGGTTTTGGTGCATCTGCGCCTGCAGGTCTGCTGTTCAAAGACTTCGGCTTCACAGTAGAAAACGTAGTGGAAAAAGCACTGGCTGTTGTGAAGAAATAAGATAAAATAAAAAATACTTTTTGGGGAGAAGCG
>CALASU010000076.1 GCA_937888765.1 uncultured Clostridia bacterium
AAACATAGGGGAATTCCAGACCTTTTGCGGCGTGTACCGTCATCATTTTGACTTTTCCCTTATTATCTGCGGTATCACCGTCCGTAAATAACGCAGCGTGCGCCAGATAATCCTCCAGTGTCGTTTCTTCTCCGCAGGAAATTTCATATTCAAATATGGATTGCTTCAATTCTGCCAGATTGTCCAGCCGCTCCTGACTGCCCTCTGTCCGCAGCATCGCCTCATAGCCGCTTTTATCCAGAATTTCCGCCAGCACCTCAGAAACAGAGCGGTCTGCATATGTCGCCGCAATAGATTCTGTCAGAGCAAGAAAAGCTTCCGCCTTTGTCCCTTTGAAAATATCCTGTTCTATGGTACTGCAAAGGGCTTCATACAACGTGCATTGGTTCTGTGCCGCATAGTCCTGCAAAAATTCAATACGCCGCTTGCCGATGTTCCGCTTCGGCACATTGACAACACGCAGAAAGGATAAATCATCTTTATAGGCAATCATCCGCAGATAAGACAGCACATCCTTGATTTCCATTCTGCCCCAGAACGGCACACCGCTGTAAATCGTATAGGGCAGCTTTTCTTTCAGAAAAACGGTTTCCAGTGTTCTTGTGATATAATGCGCCCGATACAGTATCGTAATATCCTGCAAGGCTACCCCGTCCTCCTGTAATTTATGAATCTGCTCCACAATCCACTTTGCTTCTTCCTCACTGTTTGCCGCATACTGACACAAAACGGGCTTCCCATTTGCCTGGGAGGGAATCAGATATTTTTTGATGCGCATTTTATTCTTGTCGATCAGATCATTGGCAACTGCCAGAATCTGCGGCGTAGAACGATAATTCGTCAGCAGCGCAATCGTCTTTGTTCTGGGATATTTCTTCTCGAACTCCATCAGATACTTTACATTTGCCCCACGCCATGTATAAATCGTCTGGTCAGGGTCGCCTACGATAAAGAGGTTTTTGTGATACCCGCATAATACATCCATCAATTCATACTGCAGGGCATCAATATCCTGAAATTCATCAATCATAATGTATTCCAGACGCTTCTGCCATTTCAGACGGATTTCTGCATTTTCCTGAAACAGATACAGTGTAAATTTAATCAGATCATTGTAATCCAGCCCAAAGCATTTTTTACACTGATATAAATATCCATAGAAAATACTGTCTGCGGTATTCTGTGCCGCTTCGTATTTCTGATGCAGTGCTTCTAATGATAATTCCAGCAGATCCCGATAATAGTGCGGTTTCTTATACAGCTTCCGCATTTCTATCATATCCCGTGCCCTGCTGAATGTCATATCCCGCAGGGTCAGCCCTTTTTCTTCATAAATCCGTTTCAGCATGGCATCAATATCGGAATTATCCAATACCAGAAAGTTTCTCGGATACTGCACTGCATAGATATCTTCCTGCAATACAGACACACAGAAACCGTGGAAGGTATTGATATATCCTGTATCCCGATCCCCAGTCAGGCTATGGATTCTCTGACGCATTTCATGCGCAGATTTATTGGTAAAGGTCACACAGAGGATATGCCCCGGAAGAATCCCCAATACATTCACCAGATACGCAAATCTGTGAGAAAGTGCCCTTGTTTTGCCGGAGCCAGCCCCCGCAATGACACGGACAAAGCCCTCTGTTGTGGTAACGGCTTTCCGCTGTGCTTCATTCAGATTGTGTAAGATTTCCTGCATATGCCCTCCTTCCAAAGCAAATCTATGTTTGCTTTTTGTTCGTTTTCCGTTCGCTTTCTCTCCAGTTTCTATTCTAAGACTTTCTTTCTCAATCCGCAAGAGTAAACAAAAAACTTCAGCCACAAAAAAGGGATATTTCGGAAAAGTTCCGAAATATCCCATAAAATGCCCCTTTTCTATTCTTTCTGTCAATCAGTATGCCATACTTTCCTATAAAATGACTTTCTTTGTTTTATATACATCCTCTGTACGCGATTTTTGCATAAAAGCGGAAACACTTTACCCTCTCTTTGCTGAATTTATGGTATAATTAGAAAATTCAATACTGTACTTCTTCAAGGTGATACAATGAAAAATATACTTCTTTCCTGCTGCAAACAAAGAGCAAAAAATATAGTAATCACTCTGCTGATTCTGTTTATCTGTATCGGTGTCAGCTTTATACTGAAAAATATATTTGATATCCCCGAGCATATTTCAGATGTATTTCTTTTGGGCGTATTTTCCGTATCTGCAGTAACGGAAGGATATCTTTACGGTATCATATTTGCATTCATCAGTGCATTTTTTGTGCAGTATACCTTTGTGCCGCCGTATTATATTTTCGATGTTTCCGCACCGCATACAGCACTTGCCTTGCTGTTTATGCTATTGACTTCCATCATTACCTGTACAATGACCCAAAAATTAAAGGAATGGGAAGCTATAAAGGCAGAATCTGAACTACAGCGGATACGTGCGAATCTGCTCAGTGCCGTTTCTCACGATCTGAGAACACCGCTGACAACTATTTATGGCTCCAGCAGTGCGATTCTGGAACACCATCATAATTTTTCAGAAGAACAGAAGCTGAATATCATCAACGGCATCAAACAGGATTCCGAATGGCTGATTCGTATTGTAGAAAATCTCCTTTCCATTACCCGCATTGATGATATGACAAACGTAAAGCTTATCAAAACCGTTACGGTTCTGGATGAACTGATTGACTCGGTCATGCAGAAATTCAAAAAAAGATACCCTGCCATTTCCGTAGAATTACAGCTGCCCGATGTACTTGCCATGATTCCTATGGACGCCATACTGATCGAACAGGTATTGTTCAATCTTCTGGAAAATGCCGCAAAGCACGCGACAGGCATGACAGAGCTGATTTTAAAGGTATCTCTGACAGGACAAAAGGCAGTCTTTGAAGTAATGGATAACGGCTGCGGCATTGATGAAGTCTGTATCCATCAGATCTTTGCAGGACAGCGTCTGCACTGCGAAACCAATTATACAGCAGGTATCGGGCTTTCTGTCTGTGCCACCATCATTCAGGCACACAGCGGTACGATTGAAGCAGAAAATAACAAACCCAACGGAGCTGTATTCCGTTTTATCCTTCCGATGGAGGTGGAAAAGACCATTGAATAACAAATATAAATTATTACTGATAGAAGATGAAGATAATATCCGTATGTTCGTCCGTGCATTGCTTGAGGTAGACCATTATCAGGTGATCGAAGCAAAAAATTATCATATGGCAAAAACCCTGTATTACTCCTACCATCCCGATCTTGTCATTCTGGATCTGGGCCTTCCCGATAAGGATGGTACTGTTCTGCTGCAGGAAATCAGAAAAACGGAAATGACTCCCGTTATCGTGCTTTCTGCCAGAACAGACGAAGAAGAAAAAATAACCGTTCTGGATATGGGGGCAAATGACTATATCACAAAGCCCTTCGGCTCAGGGGAATTTCTCGCCAGAGTCCGTTCTGCACTGCGTATCTACCGTCATACCGCCGCGGCCGAGCTTTCTTCCTCCGAACACTTCAAACTGTATGATCTGTCCATTCATTATGAAGCAAGACAAGTATTCTTGGGCAATGAGGAAATCAAGCTGACACAGACAGAATATAATATTGTAGCGCTGCTTGCAGCCCATTCGG
>CALASU010000077.1 GCA_937888765.1 uncultured Clostridia bacterium
GGTCGAGGGGGTGACCCCCTCGTGGGGGTATTGGGGGCAACGCCCCCAAGGTCTTGAAAGGAGAAAAATATGAATATTAGAATTGGAAAAGAAAAATTTCGCGAAGGACAGGTAAGAATCATTTCCTCCAAGTCCGATATCCACCGCACAATGCTTGCGGCAGCACTGGCAGAGGACGAAACACTGCTGTTTATGGAGGGCTGGTCTGAGGATCTGGAAGCAACAGCACGCTGTATTGATGCACTGGGCGGCGAAGTGGCAAGAGAAATCAGCGGTACAATGGTCGTACCCATTGAAAGAGAGCTGACTAATGAAGTTCTGCTCAACTGCGGGGAAAGTGGTTCTACACTGCGCTTTCTGCTGCCTATCACAGGGGCTTTGGGCAGAAGTGCGGTTTTTGAAGGCAAAGGCAGACTGCCCGAACGCCCGATCAGAATTCTGCTGGAAGAACTGGAACAGCACGGCTGTACAGTAGAAGGCGAAAAACTGCCTGTTGCACTGAATGGCAAGCTGGTAAGCGGTACATATACCCTGCCCGGAAATATCAGCTCGCAGTTTATCACAGGTCTGCTGTTTGCTTTGCCTCTGCTTGAGGGCAACAGCCAGATCCGTCTGACAACAGACATTGAATCCAAAGGCTATGTGGATATGACACTGCGTACACTGGATAAATTCGGTGTAAAGGTGGAAGAAATTGAAACAGGCTATCAGGTATACGGCGGACAGAAATACCGTACCCCTCGCATGGTTCCCGTGGAGGGCGATTGGTCTAATGCGGCATTCTGGCTTGCGGCAGGGGCAATGCAGGGCAAAATTGCCTGTCAGGGTCTGGATGTCAATTCGGCACAGGGCGATAAAGCCATTATGGAAGTACTGGAACGCTTTGGTGCAGAAGTCAAAGTCGTGATGAATCAGATCACAGCTATAAAAAAAGAATTGCAAGGGATTCATATTGATGTTTCTCAGATTCCCGATCTCGTGCCGATTCTGTGCGTTGTGGCTGCTGCGGCAGAGGGCAGAACAGAAATCTTCAATGCGGGCAGACTGCGCCTGAAAGAAAGTGACAGACTGGCAGTGATGGCAGAGTGTCTGAAAAAAATCGGCGTACAGGTGGAAGAACACCCCGAGGGGCTGACGATCATCGGCGGCTGTAATCCACCGGAAGAACTTGTGACCATTGATGCGCACGGCGATCATCGTATTGTAATGGCTATGGCAATTGCGGCCGCTTCTCTTGGTGTGGAGCTTATCATTGAGGGTGCTGAAGCAGTACAGAAATCCTATCCTTCCTTCTTCGCAGAGTTTACGAAGCTGGGAGGTGTGGCGGATGTCCTCTGATTTCGGGAAAAAAGTAAAGATTATGATTTTCGGACAATCCCATTCGGAAGCAATCGGGGTTGTGATTGATGGTCTGCCTGTCGGGGAAACCATCGACCTTGAACGGGTACAGCAGTTCATGGAACGCCGTGCCCCCGGACGGGCGGCATATGCTACTACGAGAAAAGAAGCGGATATTCCGAAAATTGTTTCGGGCTTATTTGAGGGGAAAACCTGCGGTGCACCCATCTGTGCGATGATTGAAAATACAAATACACGTTCCAAGGACTATGATAAGCTGAAAGACCTGCCAAGACCTGCACATGCGGATTATACGGCATGGGTAAAATATAAGGGAGCAAATGACCATCGCGGTGGCGGGCATTTTTCGGGCAGGCTGACAGCACCGCTTTGCTTTGCGGGTGCAGTATGTATGCAGATTCTGGAAAGAAAGGGCATTCATATCGGTGCGCATATCTTTTCTGTGAAAGGCGTGCAGGATACCCCCTTTGATGAAGTGAATATAACAGCAGAAGCATTACGGAAGGTAACGGAAAAAACATTCCCTGTGCAGGAAGATGCCGCAGGAGAACAGATGAAGGCTGTGATCGCACAGGCAAAAGAAAAACTGGACTCTGTCGGAGGCGTGGTGGAGTGTGCTGTGGTCGGTTTGCCTGTTGGTGTTGGTGAGCCGATGTTTGACGGGCTGGAAAGCAGACTGTCGGCGGCAATTTTTGCCATTCCTGCGGTAAAAGGTCTGGAATTCGGTGAAGGATTTGCGGCGGCAGAGCTGTTCGGCTCGGAAAACAATGATGCTTTTTATTACGATACAGAGGGAAATGTGCGGACAAAAACGAATCATCACGGCGGTTCTCTTGGGGGGATCTCTAGCGGGATGCCGCTTGTGGTGCGGGCGGCATTTAAGCCGACACCTTCTATCGGTGTGGTACAGGATACGATCAGTATTGGCGGCAAAGTAAATGATAAACTAGAGATTACAGGCAGACATGATCCCTGCATTGTACCCAGAGCCGTGCCCTGTGTGGAAGCGGCTGTGGCTGTGACGATTCTGGATCTTCTCTGTCAGATGGAATAAAAAATAATAAAAAAGAAAGGCGGGAGAAATATGGATCTGAATACCTTAAGGGAACGCATCAATGCCATTGATGACCAGATGATCGCATTATTTGTGGAACGCATGAAGATTGCGGCAGAAATCGGCGGGGCAAAGAAAGAAAAAAATCTGCCGATTCTGGATTTACGCAGAGAAGAAGCGGTTCTGGACAGGATTATGGAAAAAGCAGGCGAAGAATTTGAATTATATGCGGCAAAGCTGTATCAGACCATGTTTGATGTGAGCAAAAGCTATCAGGCGGGGCTTCTGACAAAGGACACGGCACTTTCTGAGGAAATTCAGAAAAATCTGGAAAAACCGCTGATGGAATTTCCGAAAAAAGCTGTGGTTGCCTGTCAGGGGGTAGAAGGCTCCTATGCGGCAAAGGCGTGCGGCAGAATCTTCCAGAGACCCAGCAGAATGTATTTCCATAATTTTGAAAGTGTGTTCAGTGCAGTGGAAAGCGGTCTGTGTCAATACGGTATACTGCCTCTGGAAAACAGCTCTGCGGGTTCTGTTACAGAAGTGTATGACCTGATGGTAAAGCATAAATTTTATATCGTAAAAAGTGTGAAACTGCACATCGCACATTCTCTGCTTGCCAAGCATGGAGCAAAGCTTGAGGATATCAAAGAAGTAATCTCCCATCAGCAGGCATTGACGCAGTGCAGTCATTTTCTGAAAAATATGCCGGATGTAAAGGTTACGGTATTTGAAAATACAGCTTCTGCGGCGAAATATGTAGCAGAAAGCGACAGGATGGATCTGGCGGCACTCTGCTCTCCCGACTGTGCGGCGTTATACGGATTGCATGTACTGCAGGAGGATGTGCAGAACAATGCAAACAATTATACCAGATTCATCTGTATTGCAAAAAATATGGAGCTGTACGCAGGCTCTAACAAAATCAGTCTGATGCTTACAGTTTCTCACAGACCCGGCTCTCTGCATGAATTGATCGGCAAATTTGCCTGCCGCGGCATCAATCTGTGCAAGCTGGAAAGCCGTCCTATTCCCGGAAAGGATTTTGAATTCCTGTTCTATTTTGATCTGGACGGGTCTGTGTTCTCGCCTGAGATGCTTACGGTATTGAAAGACATCGAACAGGCGGCAGAGAAGATGTCCTTCCTTGGCTGTTATCTGGAGTGCTGAGGGGGCGAAGGATATGAAAATACTGGTAATCAACGGACCGAATCTGAATATGCTTGGGATTCGGGAAAAGAATATCTACGGAGCGGAAACCTATGCGGATCTGGTGGCACTGCTCAAAAAGACCTTTGCGGAAGAAGGTCTGGATGGGGAAATCTATCAGTCTAACCATGAGGGGGCATTGGTAGATCGCATCCAACAGGCGTATTTTGACGGGACAGATGCAATTGTTATCAATCCCGCCGCCTATACGCATACAAGTGTGGCAATTCTGGATGCCTTGAAAGCGGTGAGCCTGCCTGCGGTGGAGGTGCATATTTCCGATGTATCACAGAGGGAGGATTTCAGACAGATTTCCTATGCCGGAAAGGCGTGCGTGAAAACCATTATGGGCAAGGGCTTTCAGGGATATGTGGAAGCCATCCGCTTTCTGAAAGAAAGATAAAACCGTGGGACTCTGTCCCACACCCTGCGAGGGGAATGATTCCCCTCGACCCCCATTTGCAGAAACTTCGTTTCTGCGAAAATATATATTTTATCATTCAGCAAATTAAGAATTCCATTTTACGGGATTCTTTTTTTATTTTGTCCGCATATACTCATAAAAAGTATATTTCGGAGGGATTTTCTTGGCAGAGGAAAAAAAAAGACTGGGCAAGCATACGCTTTCCATGGAGGAGCGGGAACATCTGAAGATTGGGGGCGTACTGGAGGTCATGTCCTTCGATGAAGAAGGCGTAATGATGGAAACCACCTGCGGACTGCTTCTTTTAAAGGGTCTTGGCTTACATATCGGCAGACTGGATCTGGATGCAGGAGAAGTCACGGTAGAGGGCACCATCGACAGTATGACATATTCTGACGGCACGTTTTCCGAAAAACACTCGTTTTTAGGCAAACTCTTTCGATAAGGGGCGATCCGTATGATTTTATCCTTACACGCACAGGCACAGCTTTTTCTGCTGACTGTACTCATCGGCGGCGGCATGGGGCTGTTATATGACGGACTGCAGGTCTTTCGCCATACCCTGCCGCACAATCGCTTCTGGATACAGCTGGAAGACGCGCTGTTCTGGCTTCTGGCTGTTTTTGCGGTATTTCTGATCCTGCTGCGGGCGAATGCGGGCGAGGTACGCTTTTTTTCAATTTTCGGGCTGTTCGGCGGCATGGGACTGTATTTTCTGACACTCAGCCCCCTTGTACTGGCTGTCAGCGATACTATCCTGCGGGCGGTCAGATATAGTATCCGTCTGTTTCTGCAGATTCTGTTTACCCCCTTTTATCTGCTGTATCTCCCCTTTCGCCGTCCTTTGTCCAATCTTCGCATCTTTTGCGGAAAACAAAAGAAAAAACACTTGCAATCCCTGCGGGTTTATGTGAAAATGAAAAGAAATCGTTTCAAACGGGACTGGAAACTGCTGCGGCGGAACAAAGGATAAACACAGCACAAGGAGCGGATTGGCATGACAAAGCGCACAAAACAGAAAAAACAGCAGAAATCCTACGGACTCTTTTTAAGAGGCTTTCTGTTTGTATTTGCGATTGCCGTTTTGATAGGCGTTTCCAAACAATATGTTTATTACAAGGAATTACAGCAGGAACAGGAAATTGTACTCGCCCAGATTGAAGAAGAAAAGGAAAAACAGGCAGGCTTTGAAAACCGCAAGGAATACTATCACAGCGATGCTTATATCGAACAGGTGGCAAGAGAACAGCTTGGCATGATCAAGCCCAATGAAATCCTCTATATCAACCGCAGTGAATGATTTTTGAATTTTTCAAAAAAGTTTAAAAAAGGTGTTGACAAAAGTCGATTCCTGATATATACTAACGAGGTCAGCTTGTGGCGGAGTAGCTCAGTTGGCTAGAGCATGCGGTTCATACCCGCAGTGTCGGGGGTTCAAATCCCTTTCTCGCTATTGCTTTTTAGAAGCGGAAATCCTTGCTAAATCAAAGATTTCCGCTGTCTTTTTGCTGTAATTCTTTTGGATACAATGGATTGCTGAACAAGCAGAAAACCTTAATGGATATGCACCCAGTCAAAAATAGAAATGTGGGTAAATAGTACTTGAAATTGGTGTATTTGTACCTTGCAGGAAAATGAATTTGACGATATGATGCATCTGTATTTTAAATTTAGATCTTGGAGGGAAATATACCATGCATACATATTCTAATTACAAAAAAACGTTACTTGCCTGCTATTTGGGCTTTATTACACAGGCTATTTCAGCCAATTATGCCCCGCTTTTATTTTTGACATTCAAAAGTACATATGCAATATCTTTAGATAGAATTGCATTGATTCCAATGATATTTTTCCTTACACAGTTGTTAACTGACTTAGCGGCAATCAAATTTGTTGATAAGATAGGATACCGGACTTGTGTAGTTGCTTCACAGATACTATCCTCTGTGGGGCTTATTTCAATGGCGTTTTTGCCGGAATTGTTACCGATACCGTTTATGGGTATTTTAGTTTCCGTTGTATTGTATGCTATAGGCAGTGGTTTAATTGAAGTGCTCATAAGTCCAATCGTAGAAGCCTGTCCTTTTGAAAATAAAGAAGGTATGATGAGTTTGCTGCATTCTTTCTATTGTTGGGGTTCTGTTGGAGTGATTCTTGGATCTACAATATTTTTTGCAGTTTTTGGAACAGAACATTGGAGGATTCTTTCGGTTATATGGGCGGTATTACCACTATATAATTCATTTAATTTTATTTCCTGTCCTATAGAAAGATTAGTGGAAGATGGAGAAGGAATGCGCGTGGGGCAATTATTGCGTTTGCCCTTATTCTGGTTATTATTGTTATTAATGATTTGTTCGGGTGCTTCGGAAATATCTATGTCGCAATGGGCTTCTGCATTTACCGAATCAGCGTTGGGAGTACCTAAAATGATAGGTGATTTGGCGGGCCCGTGCATGTTTGCTGTTTTGATGGGATTAGCACGAGTTTTTTATGGAAAAGTAAGCGAAAAGCTTGATTTAACCAATACGATGCTTATGTGTGGGACCTTATGTGTGATTTGTTATTTGATTGCTTCTTTAGCAACAGTACCTGCTTTAGGACTGATAGGTTGTGCATTGTGCGGACTTTCAGTAGGTATTATGTGGCCGGGAACGCTAAGCATTTCGGCACAGAAATGTCCCACCGGAGGAACTGCGATGTTTGCGTTTTTAGCATTAGGCGGAGATTTGGGAGGTTCTATTGGTCCGTCAATCGTTGGTATTGTTTCCGATTTGGCAGGTGGGAATTTGAAGACAGGATTGCTTGTGGTTACATTCTTTCCCATTGTGTTAATTTTAGGGCTGTTTTTGTATAGGAGGCTTTGAGGTGGATTTATTGAAAAGTAAAGTTTCCGGTAAGATTGCAGAATGTACTGGCAGGAGTTACAATATCAGAAAAACGGATGAGGATTATGGGGAATAAAACAAATTCATGCGAAAAAGTAATCTCAAGAGTAAAACAGATG
>CALASU010000078.1 GCA_937888765.1 uncultured Clostridia bacterium
CATAAAATCGGGCGGATTTTCACAGGGGGCAAGTACCATTACCCAGCAGGTTATCAAGAATGAAGTGCTGAGTAACGAAAAGAGTATTGCCAGAAAGGTCAAGGAACAGTATCTGGCGGTGACACTGGAAAATGCACTGGAAAAACAGCTTGGTACAAAGGATGCGGCGAAGAAATATATTCTGGAACTGTATCTGAATACGATTGCTCTGCACCATGGTCTGAACGGGGTACAGGCTGCATCTGAATATTATTTCGGCAAAGATGCAAAGGATCTGACGCTGGCAGAATCTGCTTGTATCGCAGGGATCACCAAAAACCCCAGCGTATACGCACCTGATGCCAATGAAACAGAAAGCCGCAAGCGTCAGCTCACGGTTCTGGATAAGATGCTGAAACTGGGCTACATCACACAGGCAGAGCATGATGCGGCTGTGGCAGAGGATGTATACGGCAATCTGGTATGTAAGGAAAAACAGGAAGAAACAGGCAACGCAAAGCATAACTACTTCGTAGAAGCGGCGGTTGACCAGATCGCAAAAGATCTGATGGAAAAGAAATCCTTTACAAAGGCACAGGCATACAATATGATCTACAGCGGCGGTCTGAAAATCAATCTGACAATGGACAGCGGTATGCAGGAAATTCTGGAAGCGGCTATGAAGAATGACAGCCTGTTCCCCTCCAGTGACGGTACACTGGATGTAACGTATCTGATTTCTGTTCTGGATACAACAAATCCCGATGAAAAAACAAATCAGAGCCATTACGAAAAACGTAAGACAGTATACAGTCAGGCAGAAGTAGATGCCTTTGTGGAATCTGTAAAAGAGGAACTGTTGGATGATACACATACACTGGTACTGGATAAGCTGACTGTTTCCAAGTCCCTGCAGGCGGCTATGGTTGTTATGGATCAGCAGAACGGTCAGGTAAAAGCACTGGTTGGCGCACGCGGCGAAAAACCCGGCGATTCTGTATTCAACCGTGCAACACAGGCACTGCGTCAGCAGGGTTCCACAATGAAACCCCTTGCGGCATATGCGCCTGCGATTGATACAGGGCTTCTGATGCCCGGTTCTACCATCATTGACGAACCTGTTACATACGGCGGCTGGTCTCCTAAGAACTGGGACGGCAAGTATATCGGCCCTACAACGGTAAGACAGGGTATCTGGCACTCCATGAACGTACTGGCAGTTAAGGCATTTATGATGGTTGGTGCAGAAACAGCATATGATTATCTGCTGAAATTCGGTTTTACAACCATTGACGAAAAAGATAAAGCCGCAACAACAGCACTGGGCGGTCTGACACAGGGTGTTTCCGTTCTGGAAGAAACAGCGGCATATGCTTCCATTGCAAATGGCGGCACATACTTTGAGCCTATGTATTATACAACTGTATATGATCATAACAATAATCTGCTGCTGGATAACAGCGAGCAGGAAACACATCGTGTACTGAAAGAAACAACAGCATATATGCTGACAGACATGATGAAAGATGTTATCACAAGAGGTACAGGCAGACAGGCGGCTGTCAGCGGTATGACAGTGGCAGGGAAAACAGGTACAACAAATGATACCATTGACCTGACATTCTATGGCTATACGCCTTATTATACAGGCGGTATCTGGATGGGTTACGATACCCAGAAGGAAATCAAAAATGCAAACAATGCGCATCTGCGTATCTGGAGCACAGTTATGAGCCAGATTCACAGACAGAAAGGTCTGAATAACCGCGACTTTGACAGACCCAGCGGTCTGGAAACACGCACATACTGCGGTGCGACAGGTCTGACACCTACAAGCCTGTGCAGTCAGGATTACTATGGCAACGGTCCCACTACGGATTTGGTGGCTTCTGATTTCAAAGGCAGTGGCAATGGCAGCTGTACATTGCATAAATCTGTTACGGTTTGCCGTGAAACAGGCAAGCTGGCGGCAGATACCTGTCCTGAAGATCAGAAAATGAGTATTGTACTGGCAGTGACAGACAGCGGTGATATCAAAGGTAAGCCTTCTTCTATTCCCGAAGGCAGAATGGATGTCAATCTGAAAGAAACCTGCGATATGCAGCATGAAATGCCTGAAGAAGAAGTACTTATTTCTGGTGTTTTTGAAAGAATTGGTATGGAAGAAAGCTTTTA
>CALASU010000079.1 GCA_937888765.1 uncultured Clostridia bacterium
TAAGCACAAATAATAAACAAAGTCAATTGATTTTTGGAAAAGCGTTCCTGCAAAACCAACCAAAAACAATATCCAAAAACCATATAGTTTGAACAAAAGAAACAGAAACCGTCCCACCTGTTTTCGCCATCCCCTTAGGGTCTGTGCCAAAAAAGCCACGGAAAAATTATAAATTTCTTCATCTTTTCATAACAATTTTATAGACTTTATGCTATACTAAAAGAATGGTAGTTTTTTATCAAACAGTATCAATAAACTGCCGCGCAGAAACCCGAACAATCCCTTTTAAAAAGGCAGGATGAACTATGGAACGATTGAAAGCTATTTTCGACAATTTCGGCATCACAGAATTTGCCACCCCCTCTATCGGCATTTCCGATATTCTGGATATTCTGATTGTTGCCTATATCATTTATAAAATCATATTCTGGATCAAGGAAACCCGCGCATGGGTGCTGTTTAAGGGGATCCTCGTTATCTTTGCTCTGGCAGCCGTTGCCGTGCTGTTCAAGCTCAATACCATCGTATGGATTCTTTCCAATACGCTTTCCGTGGGTATCATTGCGGCAATCGTTGTATTCCAGCCGGAGCTGAGAAAAGCACTGGAACAGCTTGGCAAAGGCAAGATCTTTACTTATTTCACCCGTGCCGCAGAGCAGAACGTAGATAAGGTAAATACCCGCACCACAGACGAAATCGTAAAAGCAGCCGTAAAAATGGGCGCTGTCAAAACAGGCGCACTCATTCTGATCGAACAGGAGGTTCCTCTGGGCGATCTGGAGCGTACAGGTATCCCCATTGATGCCATCATCTCCAGTCAGCTGCTCATCAATATCTTTGAACACAACACCCCCCTGCACGACGGCGCAGTCATTGTCCGCCGCAACCGTGTGGCAGCCGCTACCTGCTTTCTGCCGCTGACAGACAGCGAGGATATCAGTATGGAGCTTGGCACACGCCACAGAGCCGCTATCGGTGCCAGTGAGGTTTCCGATGCCTATGTCATCGTCGTTTCCGAGGAAACAGGTGCAATTTCCATGGCAAGAGGCGGTGTGCTGTACCGTGATCTGACACAGGAACAGCTTAAGGGTATGCTCTCCCAGAATCAGAATCATACCAAAAAGAAATTTTTGATTCGGAAAGGAAGACAGGATAAATGAAACGATTTCAGGAATTACTGATGAAGGATCTGGGCTGGAAGCTTCTTTCCGTTGCCATTGCCGCTACCATGTGGTTTATGGTTATCAATATCACACAGCCCGTTGATACCCGCAGCTACAACAGACCCATCTCCTTTGAAAATGCGGAAGCACTCACACAGAGAGGGCTGACCGTCGGCAACAAAGAGGATCTGGAAAATACAAAGGTTCTGGTAAAGGTAAAGGCACAGCGTACTGCCCTTGACAGACTGAACCAGAATCCCGAATGGATACAGGCAAGCGTAGACCTGAGCGAACTGACCTACAGTGTCAACGGCGATGTTGTTGCCCTGCCCGTAACCGTTTCCATGCAGGGCGGCGTGACAGGCTACGGCATTGTCAGCAAAACCCCGGGCACCATGGAAATTGAAGTGGAAACACTGATGACAAAGACCTTCCCCGTAGAAGTGATGCTCAACGGCGAACTCAAAGAAAACCTTTATCTGTCCAAGCCGAATCTGAGTGCGGAAAATGTACTGGTAACAGGCCCCCGCTCCGCTGTGGAAAGCGTAAAGAGCGTAAAAGCAAGCGTCAATGCAGAAGATCTGCAGGATACGGCACAGGTGCGTGCGGCACTGACAGCATATGATAAAGACGGACGCGCTGTGAAAGAAGTCAGCATCAATATCCGCGAAATCAAGGTTTCCTACTCCTTGCAGGAACCCAAGCAGGTACCCATTCAGATTGAAGTCAGCGGCAAACCCGCAGAGGGCTATCAGATCGGCAAGATTACCTGTGTGCCTGCATTTGCAGAGGTAATCGGTACAGCGGAAAATCTGGAAAAATTCGCAATGATCAAGCCCCAACCCATTGATGTGTCCGGATTATCCAGCTCTGCTTCTCATATGCTCACACTGGCTGACTATCTGCCCGAAGGGCTTTCTGTCACGGAGGAAAGCGGCAGTGTTGCACAGGTTGTGGTGGAAATCATCCCCCTGAGCAGCAAGCAGTTTACACTGGATGCCCCCGCTCTGACACTCACAGGAGAAGAAGACGGAAAAACATATACATGGGATGCGGTACAGATTACCGTAACCGGTCAAACAGAGGCTCTGGAAAGCCTGCAGGCAGAAGCACTGAAAGCAACAGCAGACGTGACAGGACTGGCTGACGGCACACATACCGTTCCCGTTCATCCGGAACTGCCCGAAGGACTTTCCGCCGCAGAGGTAACGATTGCTGTTACTGTCAGCAGTGAAGAAGCCCCCACAGAACAGGAATAACAACAGAAATAACAGAAATAACAAAAATACAATCATAACTATAAAAAAGAACCCTATCAACCACAGAACAAAATCTATTTGGAGGAATCAAACATGGCAAGATTATTTGGTACAGACGGCGTAAGAGGCGTTGCCAATACGGAACTGACAGGCGATCTGGCGTTTCAGCTGGGCAGAGCCGGTGCATATGTACTGACAAAGGAAAAGAAACATGCGCCCCGTATTCTGGTAGCAATGGACACACGTATCAGCGGTGATATGCTGGAAAGCGCACTGGTAGCAGGGATCTGCTCCGTAGGCGCACACGCAATGCTGGCAGGTGTGATCCCCACACCCGCAGTTGCATATCTGGTAAGAAAATACAGAATGGATGCAGGTGTTATGATTTCCGCATCTCATAACCCCGTAGAATACAACGGCATCAAATTCTTCGACAATCAGGGCTATAAACTGAGCGACGAACTGGAAGACGAAATCGAAGAAATCATCGTGAGCCGTCCCGAAATCCTGCCCAGTCCTACAGGCATGAATCTGGGTACAAAATCCTATGCAGAAGATGCAATCGACGACTATATCGCATTCCTGACAAAAACAACCAAAGAACGCTTTAACGGCATCAAGGTTGCTCTGGACTGCGCAAACGGTGCAGCTTTCAAAGCCGCTCCCATCTCTCTGCTGGATCTGGGTGCAAGCATGTGCATCATCCACAACGAACCCGACGGCACAAACATCAACGACAAATGCGGTTCTACACATCTGGATGACATCAAGGAACTGGTAAGAACAAACAATGCAGATATCGGCTTCGCATTTGACGGCGATGCTGACCGCTGTCTGGCAGTCGATGAAAACGGCGAACTGATCGACGGGGACAAAATCCTTGCCATCTGCGGTCTGGATATGAAAAAACGCGGCGAACTGGCAAAGGATACGATTGTTGGCACAGTGATGTCCAATCTGGGTCTGACAATGATGGGCAGAGAAAATGACATCAATATCCTGCAGACAGCCGTAGGCGACAGATACGTTCTGGAACGTATGCTGGCAGACGGCTACAACATCGGCGGCGAACAGAGCGGTCACGTTATCTTCTTAGACTACAACACAACAGGCGACGGTGTACTGACAGCGATCCAGCTGCTTTCCGTACTGAAACGCCACGGCGGCAAGGCTTCCGAGCTGGCTTCCATCATGGAAACCATGCCTCAGGTACTGGTAAATGCCCGCGTAAACAACAAGAAGAAAAACGACTACATGGAAGATGAAGTCATCCGCAAAGCCATTGCAGATCTGGAAGAAGAATTCTCTCAGGACGGCAGAGTGCTGATCCGTACCTCCGGCACAGAACCTCTGGTACGTGTTATGATCGAAGGCAAGGACATGGAAAAAATGGAAACAGCAGCGAAGAAACTCGCTTCCCTCATCGAACAGCGACTGCAATAAAAACCGTGGGACGCTGTCCCACACCCTGGCAGGGGAATGA
>CALASU010000080.1 GCA_937888765.1 uncultured Clostridia bacterium
AGAAGATATGAAATTAGGAGACACTACATTTGCAGTAGGAGCTCCTCTTGGAGACACTTATAGCGGAACAGTAACAAAAGGAATACTTTCAGGAAAAGATAGACTAGTAGCAGTAAGTTTTTCCGGAACTACATCAGACTACTATATGAAAGTACTTCAAACAGATACAGCACTAAATCCAGGCAATAGTGGAGGACCACTATGCAATGTAAATGGTGAAGTGATTGGAGTAAATTCTCTTAAATTAACAGAAGAAAAAACAAGCGCAACTACTAGTTATAGCGTTGAAGGAATGGGCTTTGCCATTCCAATCGAAGATGCATTATATTACGCAGAGATGATAGAAAAGGGAGAAGCGGTAAAAAGACCATACATAGGAATAAGTATGCTTGATATAACAGATAGTTATTATTTGTGGCAATCAGGGATAAAACTACCTGAAGGAGTAAATAATGGTGTAGCCATACTAGAAGTAGTATCTTCATCTCCAGCTGAAAAAGCAGGATTAAAAAGTGGGGATATAGTTATAAAATTAGAAAATGAAGAAATATCTTCAGTAGCTAAGCTTCGATATGAACTATACAAATATAACCCTGGAGATAAAATAAATATAACGTACAACAGAAATGGAAAAGAATACCGATTTGCAGGAAATTCAGTCCGTAAGTATCCGTGAGTACTTTACAGGATGGGGTGAATTTGCAAGAGATGGCGTTGATGATTTTCTGGCGGCGGCATTGCCGGAAGATATGGATGCGGAAGATGTGGATGCTGTAAGAGAAGTCCTTGACGGTAAACTGACGGAAGAGGAAGTAGAGGCCATTCTGGAACAGATTGAAGACGATTACATCTGTCAGTTTCAAGCGGATATTACCACAGTTGTAAATATGCAGGACGGAACCATAGAAAAGAAGTACAGCTTTGAAGCGGATTAACAGAAAACAGGGGGTGCTTTTATGAAGAAATGGAAAAAGGTACTGGCAGGATTCATGACAGCGGCAATGCTTTGTGCAATGCCTGCGGCGGCTTCTGCGGCAAACGATATTACTGTATATGTAGATGGTCAGGAGCTGGCTTTCGATCAGCCGCCTGTGGTACAGAACGGCAGAACGCTGGTGCCTATGCGTGCGATTTTTGAAGCATTGGGCGCAGAAATCGAATGGTATGGCGCAGAAAAAAGAGTCAATGCTTTCTGGGGCATCAACAGTCTGGATCTTTGGATTGGCAGCTGTGAGATCCAGATGGGAGATGGTTCCCTGCTGACCATTGATGTACCTGCACAGGTGGTAAACGGCAGAACACTGGTGCCTCTGCGTGCGGTATCGCAGTGCATGGGTGCGGAAGTGCTGTGGGATGGTGCGACAAAGACCATCAATATTAACCATTTGCCCGTAGCAGAGTACTATCAGAATGATCTCTTCGGCTATACCTTTGATGTACCAGAAGGATTCTTTTTTGCAGACGAATATGTAGATGGCAGTGGTGCATGGTTTCAGCATGAAACAGATCCTGTTTATGTGTATGTTACGGCAGAAACCCTTACAGGGCCTGAAGGCAGAAATATCGCTGCGCTGGAAAGCGATTATCTTGAGAGCTATGGCGAGAGCATCACATATACAATGATCGTTGATGCGTATTCTATGGAAGTGCTGTGTAACAATGACGGCCGATATGAATTTTCCTTTGTGCATCTGTATGATGGCGTAGAAACAAAGGTGGTTGTAAATATGTCTGAAGAGATGTATCAGAAGTATGGAGAAAAACTGGATGAAATCCATAGCTGTCTGGCGTTTGGCTGATAAAGAAAAATATTTAAAAATGTAATAGAATAATTTTGCGGGATGGTTGTATCTGACGGCCATCCCTTGCCATTTTCTGCCCCGTGTGATATATTTATGAAATAAAATTCTTTCCCGAAACATTGGGAAAGAAGAGATTGGAGAGAAGAAAATGGTTGAACGTTTTGCAGTAACAGTTCCTGTATCGGGGGGATACGAGGAACGATTTGTTTATATTTATTTGCCGGGTTCTTATTTCCGCCAGCCGGAAAGAAGATACCCAGTTCTTTATATGTTTGATGGACATAATGTATTCTTTGATGAGGATGCAACCTATGGGAAAAGCTGGGGCATGGGACGCTATATGAACCGTGCACATATCCAGATGATTGTTGTTGCAGTGGAATGCAGTCATGATCCCGATCATGGCAGACTGAAAGAGTATTCTCCTTTTACGTTCCGCAGTCCAGATGTGGGAGAGATTGTCGGAAGCGGAAAAAAGACGATGGATTGGTTTGCATATGAGCTGAAGTCTGCTATTGATGAAAATTTCCGCACTTTGTCCGACAGAGAGAATACTTTTATTGCCGGCAGTTCTATGGGTGGATTGATGAGCCTGTACGCACTGATGCAGTATAATCACATTTATTCCAGAGCGGCGGCATTGTCCCCCTCTCTCTGGACAGATCCCAGAAAGGTAAAAGCTATGATCAATAAGGCAAATCTTGATCCGCATACCATTCTGTATATGGATTATGGCTCCAATGAATTCGGTAATCACAGAAATATGCGCCGCATGTATGGGGAAATTTCCTCTCTGCTGATGCAGAAGGGAGTTATGCTGGACAGCCGTATTGTGCCGTATGGGGAACATTGTGAAGCCAGCTGGGAGCGTCAGATCCCTGTTTTTATGAAAACATTGTTATATAAAGGATAAAAAATAAAAAGAAAATAAGAATAAGAAAAACAAAAGCAAAAGAATAAAAAAGGAAAAAGGAAATACTTTATACAAAGAAATGGAGGCGTCCTGATTATGAAAAATTTTGTATTTATTTCTCCAAACTTCCCCACAAACTACTGGAAATTCTGTAAGGAACTGAAGGATAATGGTTTGAATGTACTGGGGATCGGCGACCAGCCCTATGATGAACTGAGTGCAGAACTGAAAAACAGCCTGAACGAATACTATAAGGTAAGCAGTCTGGAAAATTACGATGAAGTTTACCGTGCAGTGGCTTTCTTCATCTTTAAACACGGTCGTATCGACTGGCTGGAATCCAACAACGAATACTGGCTGGAAAGAGATGCAAAGCTGCGTACAGACTTCCATATCACATCCGGTTTCCAGAATGAGGATATTCCTCGCATCAAGTACAAATCCAAAATGAAAGAATTCTACAAAAAAGCAGGTCTGTCCGTTGCACGCTACTATCTGGTAGAAGATCTGGAAGGCTGCAGAAAATTTGTTGAAGAAGTAGGCTATCCTGTTGTAGCAAAACCCGACAACGGCGTAGGTGCATCCCATAACTTTAAAATCACAAATGATGCAGAGCTGGAAAGCTTCTATGGTCAGCAACACGAAGGCGTGACCTATATTATGGAAGAATTCGTAAAAGGGCAGGTTTGCTCTTATGATGCCATTATTGATGCCAACGGAGAACCCATGTTTGAAACAGGCAATGTAACACCTGCGTCCATTATGGATACCGTAAATAATCTGGATCATTCTATTTTCTATATTCTGAAAGATCTGCCCGAAGAAACACGCAAAGCAGGCCGTGATACAGTAAAGGCTTTTGGTGTAAAGAGCAGATTTGTGCATTTTGAATTTTTCCGTCTGATGGAAGATCAGGACGGTCTGGGCAAAAAAGGCGATATCATGGCACTGGAAGTAAATATGCGTCCCAGCGGCGGCTTCTCCCCCGATATGATGAACTTTGCAAACAGCACAGACGTATATAAAATCTGGGCAGATATGATTGCTTTCAATGCATCCACAAAACCTGTCGGAGAACACGCTTTCTGTGGCTTTGCAGGTTTGCGTGACGGCAGACCTCTGGCTATGAGCCATGAGGATATTATGGAAAAATACGGTGCACAGATGAAAATGGTAGCGCGTATTCCTGATGCACTTTCCGGTGCTATGGGCAACCAGATGTATCTGGCAAACTTCCCGACAGAAGAAGAACTCAATACATTCTTTGCTGATGTAACAAGAGAAAACTGATTGATACATAAGAGAGAGATTCTATTAGGATCTCTCTTTTTTTGTTTCTTTTTGTGAGAATTCTAAAATCTTTTTTAGAAAACGGAGGAATAGATGAATTTTATTGAGGAACAAATAAGATTTTGGTAATATGTTATAAAAAGATTGTTGTCGGATAGTATCTGTAAAAGCAAAATAAACATCGGAGCAGGAGACCGCAAAAAGGAGATTTTATTTATGGAAATAACCAGAATTACGGAACAGAATTATGATGCATTTCGAGAGATTCTGCCGTTTTGTCAGTACCCATTGCCGCCGTTTCTTTTTGGCTGTGTGTCACAGGGAATGGCGATTGGATCGGCGATGCTGGATGTAACAAAGGACGGATGCAGCCTGTCATGGTTATGGGTTGCGCCGGAACACAGACAACAGGGCGCGGGAGCGGCTTTATTAGACAGCATCTGTCAGTTTGCGGTAAACACGCTTTCGCTTCCGCTGACGCTGACATATCCTGCTGATGCACCGTGGGCAGATGTTCTGGAATATATGCTGGTATTGCGTGGATTTTCTGTGATGATGCATACATATCCGCAGTATCGGTTTACAAAGGAACAGCTGATGCGTACGCCGCTTCTGGCAAAGCTGGAAGAGAAGCCGAACCCTCGTGTGGTATCGCTTTCTCAGCTGAAGCATTTTCAGATGACGGAACTGATTGAAAGATGCAATCAGAAAAAGCAGTATTCCGTAGGACATGCGGATTTTGGCCATATCTGCAAAGAAAGAAGTATGGCACTTTTATCAGAGGGATATGTAAAGGGGATGACATTGATTCGCCCCTTGGATGAGAAAGGAAAGCTGTGTCTGGATCTGGTATATCTGGATGCAGAATATATGACAGGAGCGAATGCATTGTCAGCACTTGCCATGCTCAGACAGACGGCGCTAGCAGTATTCAGACATCCGGATGGATTCAGAGAACTTCGCTTTACCTGTATTGCAGACGTTGGGGTACGATTATGCAGACAGCTGATGGGAGAACAGGAAGCGATTCCGCTTTCCTTCTGTCATGCCGCATTGCAGACGGATTGGTACCGCCAGAGGAGGGAAACGATATGAGCAAACCACAGCAGGAACTGCACAGAGAACGACAGCGGATGCAGGAGATCAGAATGCAGCAGGAAAGTCAGCAACGGGAACAGCAAATGGTTTTACAGCAGCAGATGGAACAGACAGGCGGTATGCAGCAGATCCTGCTCTCTCCGATCACCAGTGCACGACTGGAGAGAGAATTACAGCAGGGTGCTCCGCCGGAATTAGGGAAAACAGAAAAACGGCAGTGGAGAAGCCGGAAAGAAGAACTGTTAAGACATGCCCGCATGCGGGAAAGTATCATGGATCGTACAGAAAGCGAATTATTGCGAATGAAGCGGGAAGGAAGAGAAAGCATAAGTGCCTATGCGGATACCCTCCATAACGATGATACGAATGCAGAATGGGATCTGCAGAAACTCATCAAAAAACCGCAGGTACTGGAGGAGAAACCGGAAATTGCAGAATTAAAGGATATTCTGACAGTGCTGAAAAGCAAGGAGCCGGGCAGTTTCTCAAGAGAAGAAGCACTTAGTATGATAGAACGCTATCAGAGATTGGGGCGTTATGCAGCAGCGGGACAGGCAGACGCAACGAGTGCACGCAGGCTGTCAGAAGCGGCGCAGGCTGCAGATACGAAAGCCTGTTATGTTCTTTTGTATCATTGTACGGCAACAATGCTGGTACATCATCTGAAACAGCTTTCTGAAAAAGAGATTGATCAGGATACCTTTACGAAGCTGTCCGCATTGGCAGCTTCTTCCAGTATGATTGCGGCGCAGATGAATCTGAGCAGTGAGTATCAGCAGCAGCTTGCAGAACACCATGCGCAGGAACAGCGGGAACAGGCGGAAAGAGAACAGCGCGAAAGAGAGCGTCTGGAACTGATCGAAGCCAGAAGAGAATATCTCCGTACCGGTGTTACAGAAGAAGGTGCACCTGCTGAATGGATGCTGGGACAGTATGCTTCTGAGGCAGAAGAAGTATTAGGGGAGTTTGTTACAAACCCGGAAATAAGCATGGCAAGCATGATCCGACAGGTAAAAAATCTGGAAAATATGCTTTCTGTTAACCGCAATCTGCTGCAGGAAGGCTTGCAGAAGTATGTGAAGGAGAAAGATATTCTTTTATTGCAGGCGCAGAAAAGGCTGGTATTGGCACAGATGGAAAAAAACAATATCCGTCAGATGCTTGGCAGTATGGATGAAAGTGCAATAGAGAGTGTGATCGTGCAGGCGATACAGGATATGGCACCGCAGATGGAACGCGTACAGCAGAGAAAGGTATATCTGGAAGGTCGGGCAGGTATCAAAGAATTACCTGCACTGCTGAAGCTGCCCGGCATGGAAACAATACTGCTGATGGAAAATACAGAGGAGGATTTCCGTAGATGGGCAGATACGCTGTCTGAACAGGTCAGCTATCATCTGAAACAGGCAGAGGATATTGTAAAAGAGCTGATTTCTCCATTTCAGCGAAAGGCAGTGATGCAGCACCTGCTGGTGCATCGCGGTGTATTGTTCTGGCAGGGATCCCCTGCTGAAATACGGGATGCGGTTCAGCATGATCTGCAGGAAGAAGTACTGGCAGAAGCTTTGCCGGAAGTAGTGGAAAAAGAAACAGCATTCCGCAGTGCAATGGATGCTGTCGGCTTAGATCCTGTCTGGAAAAAAGCAGTCTTTCTTCAGCTTGTGCCGGAGGATGAAACTGCAGAAGATCTGCAGGAAAAGCTGAGAGGGATGAAATCTGTTATAGAAAAAAATATACGGGGATCGAATACTTTACTGGAAGAGCATCACTATAATAAGCGGCAGTGGGAAAGAATCCTGCAGTGGCGGCAGGAGTTTGCCGCATTGGAAGAAACACAGTTCATGCAGGGACTGA
>CALASU010000081.1 GCA_937888765.1 uncultured Clostridia bacterium
GAAGGGGGTTAAGGGGGGAACTTTTCCCAAGAAAAAAAAGTTCCCCCCTTATTTTATTGCCTTTTATTGTTCAAAAAAAATATTCTCTTCTTTGCGCAAAGGATAACACCACAACTCTTCCTGTTCCATATTCCCCTTCATCAATCTCACAGCCGTAATCTGTCTGTTTTCATAGGTCGTATAATAATAAATTCCCTTTTCCTGATTACAGCAGGAAATATAGAGTGTCCGCTCATATGCCCCTCTGCCCAGATGCACACATCCCCTTTGCTGTTCCACCGCACCCAGAATATGAAAAAACTGGCTGATGCTTTCTGCTTCCCCCGTACCCGAAACACTATTATTCCGCACAAACGCCGCACGCACAAACCGAGAAGACGAGGACAGATCCCCCGGCAGACCAAACGCACCCATGCCGCGGCTGAACGCAGGCAGTTCCAGCTGTGCAGAAAACCGATCCGACGGCACTTCCGCTGTCAGATTGCGGTATTGTGCCAGATTCTGCAGATGAAACGGAAAAGGAGGATTGTTTGTCAGCACACCAATCGTATTCTCGTATATCTGTAAGCCCTCTGCTGTCGCTTCGATCACGACAGCCCGTTTGGTATCTGCAAGCATCCAATGGAGAGGAGATGCAGGAAACCGCTCAGAAAACGGCGTGTCCGTGATATGGCACCGATGCAGTAACTTCTCCGCTTCTTCCACCGTACTGCACTGAGACAACAGCCACGGCAGAAAAGCATACTGCGGAATACTCTCCTTTTCCCGTGCCGCTTTCTGAAATACTGTATTTCCGTCAAATAACAGCCCCGCCATGGCAAGCCCCTTTTCATTCACGGCATCATAATACAGCGGATAGCCCTCCGCCACACAGGCAATGCCGATGATTGCATAGTGCTGTTCTATTTTCAGCCCGTCGGGAAAAGAAAAAGGAAATCTGCGGGGCGTGATTACAACCGCTTCGTTATAGGATATTTCATAATCTAATGTACGCCCGAAATAATGGTCTTTTGTATGATACTGTACTGCTGTACACATGAAAACCCACTCCTTTTTCCCCTAGCATTTGCCCCTTTGCCCGTTTCCATACATTCCAATAAAAAAAGACATCTCGTCAAACGAAATGCCTTTTTACATTTTATTCTGTTATTTCTTCACAGCTCAGCTGAATACCGTTATACAGCAGATCAATATCCAGATTCATAATCAGGCTGTTATCATTTTCTCTCTGCAGGATACCGCTGATATAATTCTTTTCTCGGTTTGTCAGAGGTGTGCCGCCCAGTGCCTGATAATGCAGGGATTCTACGCCCAGCACTTCATCCACGATCAGTGCAACTTTCTGATTTTTCTTTTCTTCCCGCAGGATCAGCAGCATTTCCTTGAATTCTCGGTCATGGAAATCCTGCTTCATTTCTTCCAGAATCTGCAATACAGCAGGTACCAGTTCGCCGTCCATCTGTGCCAGCACTTCATCGCCCTTTTCAGAGGTATCCAGTGCCGCATCTGCCAGTGCGTGCAGCTTTTCATGGGGTACGTCCAGTTTATTCATCAGAAAATGAATGGTGGGGACATCTGTGCGGTAATTGTCACGCCAAACACCCAGCGCACAGCCATGACAATCCTTGGACAGCGGGAAAAGCTTTCCGTTTGCACGGCAGTCCCGCAGGGTATCCACCCAATTGATATGGTCTTTCTTTCTCTGGTCGATCATATCAGAAAATTCATGGTATTCCTGTTCTACTGTTTTCCAGTCAAAGAATTTACGCAGATCCACTACAGAAACAATCTCACCCAGATTTTTGAAAGACCCGCGCACATAATCGGGCGCACCGGGAACTGTCAGCAGTTTTTCGGGCAGCTGCTGAATGGACTGCACAACCTGCCCTGTAATACAAAACAGGTTTTCTCTGATACGAAATACGATATATGTATGAAACATCTCCTGTACTACATGATCAAGTTCCATAATAAACCACCTTTCCGTGTTCTCTTTTTTTACTGAATCCCGTTATATGAAACAGAATATTCGATTTCAAATGCAATTCTTCCCGCTTCCTCAGGTGCGATGATACCCGCTTCCAGATAGAAGCCTATGCCGTCCTCTGTCAGATAATACTGTATCTGATCCAGATTCTGCTTCAGTTTTTTCTCTGCATTGCTGTAAAATGCATCCGCATCCGCTTCGATCAATGCCCCAAAGCCTGCCAGCCACAGCTGTTCCAGCTCTTCCGCAGAATCGGGAATCAGTACCGATAACGGAATGGCAGGTGTTACAGGTGCTTCGGGTTCTGCGGGTGCTTCGGGTTGTGCAGGCACTTCCGGCTCTGCAGGTGTTTCTGGCGGTGTTTCCTGTCCCGGCAGAATCGTTGTACTGCTACCGTCAGAATTGATACGGATTTCATAGCGGATACCGTCCCATGACACCCCTGCCCCCAGACTTTCCGCAATCGCCCGCAGGGGTACGAGCAGACGGTCATTCACAATCTGCGCCGCTACGGGCATGTTGTAAATCATTTCTCCATTTTTATACAGCTCCTGCTTGCCCACACGGAATACAATCGTATTGCCGTCATGCATTGCCATTACGGTCTGTGCAGGTTCATCCCATGACACTTCTGCCCCCATTGCCTGAAAAATACCGCGCATCGGCACAAGGGTACGGTCGTCCTGAATGATAGGCGGCTGATCGAAAGACAATGCCGTATCATCCACAAATACCGCAATCGGGGGATGTGCAAAGGCGGGAACTGCCAAGAGCATGGTTGTCAGCATCCCCAGCATAAACTTCTTCATAGCCTCACCTTATTTCTTGCAGTTTTCTGCATGTTTTGCTGCAAGGTGCGCACAGTCAGCGATCATCTGCATACAGTTTTTCTTTCTTGCCTTACCTTCCCAGTCGCCGTGAGGGTCAGACAGTTCGGAGCAGATCAGTGTGCCGTATTTTTCTTCCATTTCCTTTACCATTGCGCCCACAACGGGATAGATGTCCTGCTGCAGTTCCTGCACACGTTCAGCCATCGTTTCTTTTGCCAGAGGGTTTTCTCTGCCTACCATTGCGCTCAGTGCCATAACTGCGCCTGTGATTGCACCGCAGGTATTTTTTGTGTGACCCATGCCGCCGCCGAAGCCTGTTGCCATTTTTACTACTTCTCTGGGCAGACCCGTATCAAAGTTGTCCAGCATTGCTGTCATCACACATTCAGAGCAGTTCAGACCCTGTCTGAAATAATTTTTTGCGTCCTGTTCTGTTTTTTCCACTCTTGTCAGTTCTTTATTTTCTTCCATTTGTATTTCCTCCTTTTGCAGGTTGTTTCCTTGTGATTGTATTTACAGTTATTTTGTCAGAAACTGTTATAATATCATCATACCACAATACAGAAAAAGAACGCAATCCTTATTGCTATGGACTGCGTTCTTTTCTATACATTTCTCAGTTTCTCAGACGGAACTGATGAATCAGATTTTTCAGCACTTCTGCCTGACCGGAGAGTTCTTCCCCTGCGGAGGCACTTTCTTCCGCTGTTGCAGATGTGGTTTCTACCACATTGGAAATCTGTGCAATGCCCACATTGAGCTGCGTCAGTGCTTCTGCCTGTTCATTTGCCGCATTTGCAATCTGTTCTACCAGACCCGTGACGGATTTCGTACCTTCCACGACTTCCATCAGAGAAGCCGCTGTTTCTGCTGCGATACGGCTGCCCTTGGCAACGGCTGTTACCGTTTCGCCAATCAGCTCGGAGGTATTCTGAGAAGCCTCTGCGGATTTGCTTGCCAGATTCCGTACTTCATCCGCAACAACGGCAAAGCCCTTGCCTGCCGCACCTGCTCTTGCCGCTTCTACTGCCGCATTCAGTGCAAGGATATTTGTCTGGAAAGCAATATCTTCAATGGTCTTTACAATCTTACTGATGGATTCGGAATGCTCATTGATTTCATGCATCGCCGCCATCATTTCCTGCATCTGTGCGTTGCACAGTGTTACCTTTTCGCTGGTATCATCGGAATGCTGCATCGCAGAGTTCGCATTCCCCGCAGTTGTACTTACCTGATCGGAAATTGTACCTGCTGTCATGGACAGCTCTTTGATCGAACCCGCCTGTTCTGCCGCACCTGCCGCCAGCACCTGAGAGCCGGAAGCAATCTGCTCGGAGCCGCTTGTTACTTCGTCTGCCGCATTGCTGATATTATTCATTGTCAGATTCAGATGCTGTAAGATATACAGTATGGATTCCCGAATGGCTTTGAAATCCCCTTGGAACTGTGTGATATTTTTTTCGTCCTCTGTCAGATCGCCCTGCGCTACCTTTTGCAGCACTTCGCCGATTTCCTGAATATACTCATCCAGCATTCCGATAGTACCGCGCATGGAATCCGCCAGCGCGCCGAATTCATCTTCAGAAGTATAGGTAATGCGCTCGGAAACAGACAGATCCCCCCTGCTCATGGATTCAGAAGCCTCTTTGAGCTGTAAAATAGGCATACGGATGATTCTGCTGACTACGCGTACAATCAGATACCCGCTCAGCAGACAGAGGATACTCAAAGCAATTACCAGATAAACAGAAAGTTTCCCTTCTCTCATGGCATCTGCATAATATCCCGCAGAAAAGCCTTCCACAGCTGTATACAATTCCTGTGTCGTGTCCTGTAATTCCTTTAACAGATTCGCATAAAAAGCCTCGTACAGTTCATGTGCCGCATGCACATCTCCCGCCTGTATACTGTTCATCATCTGCATTCTCAGATTTTCCGCTTCATTCAGCTTCGCAATAAAATCATTCATCATCGCTTCGCCGCTTGTTCCCTGTAAAGAAGCCTGTAATACCAATGCACCCTCCAGTGCAGAAGCTGCATTGGTTTCGATTGCATTTTTCAGTTCCGTATTATCTTCTGCATGCAGCATGGAAAATGCAAGTGCTTTTTCCATATCCGTCAAAGCATAACGGATTTCGACAACCTGCTTTGTATATGCAGATTCTGTATAAATCTGTTCTGCATGATTGGTCTGATTTTTAATTGCCAAAATCCCCACCATCGATACAACAACTGCCAATGCTCCTAACAGACTGTGGGAAATTGCCAGTTTTAAACGAATCGGAAAATTCTGAAACTTACCGCCCATTCTTATACGCCTTCTTTCTTTGCTTCGTATTCTTTTGTATTTTTTAAAACACACTGGTTTCATTGTAACGCATTTTCAAATAGAAAGATATGGCATTTTTGCATAAATCTACAGAAAGATACAAAAAGAACGCAGTCTTTCGACTGCGTTCTGCTGATTCTGCTTAATAGCTCAGGCGGAACTGATGAATCAGATTTCTCAGCACTTCTGCCTGACCGGAGAGTTCTTCCCCTGCGGAGGCACTTTCTTCTGCTGTTGCAGATGTGGTATCTACCACACTGGAAATCTGTGCGATGCCCATATTCAGCTGTGTCAGTGCTTCTGCCTGTTCATTTGCCGCATTTGCAATCTGTTCCACCAGACCTGTAACGGATTTCGTACCTTCCACGACTTCTGTCAGAGAAGCTGCCGTTTCGGTTGCAATACGGTTGCCCTTTGCTACCGCCGCCACGGTTTCCCCAATCAGATCAGAGGTATTTTTCGATGCTTCTGCGGATTTGCTTGCCAGATTCCGCACTTCATCCGCAACAACGGCAAAGCCCTTGCCTGCCGCACCTGCTCTTGCCGCTTCTACTGCCGCATTCAGTGCAAGGATATTTGTCTGGAAAGCAATATCTTCAATGGTCTTTACAATCTTACTGATGGATTCGGAATGCTCATTGATTTCATGCATCGCCGCCATCATTTCCTGCATCTGTGCGTTGCACAGTGTTACCTTTTCGCTGGTATCATCGGAATGCTGCATCGCAGAGTTCGCATTCCCCGCAGTTGTACTTACCTGATCGGAAATTGTACCTGCTGTCATGGACAGCTCTTTGATCGAACCCGCCTGTTCTGCCGCACCTGCCGCCAGCACCTGAGAGCCGGAAGCAATCTGCTCGGAGCCGCTCGTCACTTCATCCGCCGCAATGCTGATATCCTTCATTGTCAGATTCAGACGTTCCAGAATATACTGAATGGATTTTCTGATGGTCTGGAAGTCGCCTTGAAAATCTGTAATTTCGTCCTGATTTTTTGTCAGATCCCCCTGTGCTACCTGCTGTAAGAGCGCACCGATTTCTCTGATATATTCATCCAGTATATGAACGGTTTTACGCATGGAATCTGCCAGCACACCAATTTCGTCTTTGGATTCATATACGATCAGCTCTGCCGCAGACAGATCGCCCTTGCTCATGCGTTCAGATGCATCTCTCAGCTGCATGATAGGGGTACGAATGGCTTTGCTGATAAAGCGTACAAAAGACCAGCCGACAAGCAGACAGATGCCCATTGTCCCCATCAGAAGCCATGCAAAACGATTGCCCGCCGCAAGGCTATCCTGATATTCTTCTGCGGAAAGTGCCATAATCTGTGTATTCAATTCCTCTGCAACAGACTGCATTTCATCCAGAATGGGTTCATATGTTGTAAAATATACCTCTGTTGCCTTTTCAAATTCGCCGTTCTGCATATACTGCACAACTTCCTTACGGATTTCTTCGGATTCCTGAAATTTGGAATGCAGATTCACTGCCATCGTTTTTGCAGTCGTACCCGACAGAGACTGCAGCAGTGCTTCTGTGGATTCTGTCAGCAGAGTCACATCGGCAGTCATTGCCTTTTCAAATGCAGGATATGTTTCTCTGCTCTGCACCATCAGCGCATAGATCGCGCGCTCCAGATCCGTGATGCCATAACGCAGATCGCCGATATATTCCGTATTGGCAACAGGACCCTCATACATTTCCTGCACATGCCCCGTCAGGTTTTTAATGGAAATCAACCCTGTAAACATGACTATCAACGCCAGTATGCCCAATGTGCCGTGAGAAATCGCAAGTTTTAACCGTAATCGCAAGTTGCGATACTTCATTCTGATACTCATACTATTCTTTCTCCTCCCTGCTTTTTACACAGATTATTCATATTATCAGTATTTTATCGCATTTTCTTACAGAAATACAGTCTTTTTTGCATAAAACAGTAAATATATGTAAATTTTCACAGAAAGTCTATAAAAAAGAAGCCTGCTTGACGGGCTTCTCCCGCCTGCGGCGGTGTCGCTTTGCGACTAACTACCTTGCCGCCGCAGTGCGATGCCCCGCAGGGTTTTACTCTATAGGAAAGACTTTTACGCTTTAACATAAAATGGTCTTTCCTATAAGTAAAAAAGGCACTCCTTTCGGAGTGCCTTTGTATACGCATGGAAGCGTATGAATCAAATCTTAATATGTAAGATTCAATTATTTACCGCCCTGTGCTTTGTAAGCTTCGATACCTTTACCCAGGATTTCGATAGCTCTCTTCATATCGTCAGCGTTCAGGCAGTATGCGATACGCAGTTCGTTTTTGCCCAGACCTTCTGTAGCGTAGAAGCCTTCAGCAGGTGCGAACATTGTTGTTTCACCGTTGTCTCTGAATTTTGTCAGCATGAATACCAGCAGGTCTTCTGTGGATTCAACGGGCATTTTAGCTGTGATGTAGAATGCACCGCCGGGGATTTCACATACAACGCCGGGGATTTTCTTCAGAGCTTCGTAGGAAACGTTTCTTCTGTTTTCGTATTCAGCTTTTACATCGTTGAAGAAGTCAGCAGGCAGTTTGTACATAGCTGCTGCGCCAACCATGTCCAGTGTGGGAACGCACAGACGGCCCATAGCAATTTTGAATACTTCTGCCATGAATTCTTTGTTTTTGCAAACCATGCAACCGATACGAGCGCCGCAAGCGGAGAATCTCTTGGAAACGGAGTCGATGATGATTACTCTGTCTTCGATGTCAGCCAGCTGACCGAAGGATGTCATTTCTCTGCCGTCGTAAGCGAATTCTCTGTAAACTTCGTCAGCCAGAATCCACAGATCGTGTTCTTTAGCGAAGTCAGCGATTACTCTCATGTCTTCTCTGGACAGGATGCAGCCTGTAGGGTTACCAGGGTTAACGATGGAGATCATTTTTGTTTTGTCTGTTACTACAGCTTCCAGTCTTTCTCTGATAGCGTATTTGTAACCTTCTTCAGCATATGTTGTGATAGGTTTGATAACGCCGTCAGCAGCCTGGATGAATGTCAGGTAGTTTGTGTAGTAAGGTTCGGGAACGATGATTTCGTCGCCGGGGTTGATGCAGGACAGGAATACCAGTGTCAGAGCTTCGGAACCGCCGCTTGTAACCAGAACGTCATTTCTGTCCAGGTTCATGTCGAATCTCTTGAAGTATTCAACGATAGCGTCCTGCAGCTCAGGCAGACCCCAAGAACCAGCGTAAGCCAGTACTTTCTGGTCGAAGCCTTTAACAGCTTCCCAGAAAACGGAAGGTGTTTCGATATCGGGCTGGCCGATGTTCAGGTGGTAGATTTTAACGCCTTCAGCTTTAGCCGCATCAGCAACACCGTTGAATTTTCTGATGGGGGAATTCTGCATTTTTAATACTCTGTCAGATACTCTCATTTTTTTCACTTCTCCTTTTGATTATGTGTTTTCATGTTGAAGAACTGCGTACTTCCCGGATGAAGGTTTTACCATTGAAAGGCATTCACAGCTAAACTAAAAAAAAGTTCATTGCCTGACAAATCTATAAAATTCTCATCCGAATACAGTATAAGTATATCACTTTTCCAGAGAAAGGCAAGAGGTACTGTGAAAATTTCTACAAACTTCTTTATTTTTGTATAGTTTTTCGTTCAGTTTTTCGTACATTCCAAAATAGTAACCAATGGTTTTTGCCGTGATCCGACCATACAGACTGAAATATAGTTTATTTTCTGTTTTTTTATCAAGGATATTTATGGTTCTTCGGCTTTTCAAAATTTATTCACAAGAATCTGCCGCTTTCCCTGTGTCTGCTTTGTCCCTTTTTTCTAAGGAAAGGGGGAACAGAACGGCGGCTTTCCTTTGTTACTTTTTATACAAAAGAAAAAAACCGCAGGAAATACTGCGGCTTGAGGGTTCATTTTTATTTTACATACAAAAAAAGGATACCTTTCGATATCCTTTCCTCTACGGAGATGGAGGGATTTGAACCCTCGCGCCGCGTTAACGACCTATACCCTTAGCAGGGGCACCTCTTCAGCCTCTTGAGTACATCTCCACAAAATGCCTACTGCAAGAATTAGTATATCAGCAATAGGCACATTTGTCAAATACTTTTTTTATTTATTTTGATGTTTTTTATTTATTTTCATATTGAATGATCTTTTTCTGCTTTTTCGCAGCATATCGCAACATCTGCGCAGCACCACCCCAATCATGCTGAACAAATGCAATCACTATATCCGCTTTCTCTGTCATCCACTACTTCAAAAAGCCAACTCTTAATTTTTTCCGTTTCAGAAATTTCTCTATGACCACAAAACGTAACCATATTGATCGCCTCCTGCCCTTTTACTCTATCTTACTCAAAAAAACCGAATTAGTACAGCTACGAGGACTATTTTTATTTCAATTCACTCTATGATTGAAAAAAACTAAAATTGGGGGGCATACAGATGCAATTAAATAAAGCTGTCAGTATCAGACTTTCTGAACTGCTGGCAGAAAAAAATATGACCCAATATCAGTTATATCAGAAAAGCGGTGTACCAAAATCTACGATTGGCAATGTCATAAATTATTCTTATGATTCTGTAAAACTACGGATTCTCCATGAAATCTGTCAAGGATTAGAGATCAATCTTTCCGATTTTTTTGCATCCCCTTTATTTGACGAAAATAATTTGGAACCTTAAAACGCCTTTGCAAAATCTATGCAAAGGCGTTTATACCATAAATTTGATGAAACAAAAAAATAAGGACACCTTCTGGTGTCCTGAATTGCGGAGACAGGATTTGAACCTGCGACCTCCGGGTTATGAGGCATATCCAATGCCCATTTTTCCCGTGTTTTCTAAGCTTTTCCCGTTCCAATTTCTACGAAAAATGTTGATTTTACACTGTTTGCTGGAACGGGATACGATTAGGGAATATTAGAGCTTACGCTCTTTCAGTAGAAAATTCGTAGAATACATTTTAGTAGATACCTGCCTTGTTTAGTTATAAATAAACTTACAAATACTTTTAATTTTCAAATATAAATTCTTTCACTTGCTCTGCCAATTGCATAATCGTTTTCTCAGAAGGTTCTTTCTTTGCAATATAAAAACGTGTTTTTCCTATTCTTTGTATTGCTTGAAAATATAATTCTTTTTTAATATTGATTTGAGAATGATTTAACTTCGCTATATAACTGCCAGACACAAAAGTTTTTTGTGACAATAAAATTATTTTTGCCGAAACATCAATATTTTTCAATAGCATTTTGATATCTTTCCATGATGTTTCGTCAACTATAAATACAATATATTTATAGTTAGTAAATGTTTCTGGAGATGTATCTAGCGTAGTATAGTCAACTTTCAAATGTTTCTTCATTTCAGCAAAAACTATCCTGCTTGCATAATTTCCTCCACCGACCACTAGAGTAGGATTCTCTTGATATTTTTTTATGTCTTCCAACAATTCCTTTCCAAATTCCTTCAAAGTTTTCCCATTTTCCAAATCTTCTAAAAATTCTTTACTTTCTTCTTTTGTATCCAGGGATGTAATCGAATTTTGAGAATGAAATTTAAACTGTTTTAACTTCAAGTATAATTGAACAAATTCAATCATCATCAAATTGGTATCTCCATATTTAAAACATTTAACATCTTCTTGGTAGTATCTAACTAATCTACACCTTTCAATATTTCTGATGTTTTCCATAAAATCTATACATATAGTATACAAATATTCATATTCTTTTATATAATTCACTTGTTTTAATATCTTGTTTATATTTTTTTTAACTATATCCTGAATAGTTCCACTCAAATGAAATCCCGTTTTTCGAATTCCATCTTTATCGTATATACCTATCCTATATGAAAATTTTTCTTCGGTTGTAGAAATATTGCCATTTAAAATCAAAAAATCTTTTTCTGTTAAAGAATATAAATCTTTACTACAGTCATAGTTTGAAATAACAATACTAATAATTTCCTCCATTGCTTGAAGTAATAAACTTATTTCTTTTCCAAGAATTTTTTTAGCTCTTTGCACTTTAGCATACTCTGGAATCATATCTACAATAAAATAAAACATTGTACTTAATATAAACCCTATTCCTAAATCATATATCAAAATATACTCTTGTTGCGTTTTAATATCTGTAACAAAAAATGATTTTATGCCTTGTGGTAAAAATTTTAATACTGGTATTGCAGATAACTTAAGTACTAACACTAAAGCTACTGTACTTCCTATTAGTAATCCAATGTTAATTAGCCTCTTCATATATTCCTCCACTCTCTATATTCATATTTTGTAACTATCTGATAGTTTTTTACTTTAATTTATAAACATATATTAAATCAAAAAGACCGAAGGTTCATTTCGGTCTTTTTTAATCCAGTTATTATTTACATATCATACACTTTTCACACTATATAAATTCAACCTATAACTCATTTTTACTCTGCAATATAGCAGGATTGAGAAACAAATTTTGCATTTTTTCCACTACCGCTCTTAACTATTTTTACAGTGAAATCAGGTCTCAATGTTGCACCAAATGCATTTTCGGCTTCTACCCATGCTTTAACAGTATATATATCTCCAGACTTCGTTATTGTAACATCCTTGCTATTATAAGAAAATGGAAACTTTGCACTTGAAGGAGATTTCAGGTTAGCTCTAACAACATCTTTAGCTAATCCCCAACACATAATTAAGTCATCTTCATCTGTGACCGATGTTGCACTACTTGATGAAGATGTACTTGAAGATGCTTGATAATTATTTCTTGCTTCATTCATATAAACATACTCTCCATCTATTGTTATGTTATCATAATCTCCCACAAAAGAATATTTATAGATTCGCCCCTCTGACGTTTCTATGTAAATAATATCATTATTTGAAACCGTTGCCACAATCTTATCGCCCAATATCGTTGTATAGGTATACTCTGTTTTCTTATATGCATTTTTCAACGAAATCATCAATTTAGCTAAATCATTAGCAACTTTCCCATCATAATCAGTTGTAAAATACTCATCTATTTTATCACTTTTCAAACCATATTGGTGCTAGAATGAATATAGTACAAAATAAAATGAGACATTCCCTCAAAATAATGTATAATACTATCAAGAGTCCAGCTAATAAATGTCAATATGTAAATGAAAAAAAGTTTTCTTTCTGAAAAAGGGCAGACTTACCCCTTGGCAAAAACATCATTTTAAAAAAGATGTGAATTCGTTGGATTTTTGGTCTTCTATGCAACTCTGGTTTGCTTGGCAGCATTGTATTGGCTGCTGTGCTCCTGCGGAGTAATGATTGCAAAAGGTTTTTCATCTCTGAGCATTGCAAATATTATGTTGCAGACTTTATGAGAAACAGCACCCATAGCTACGAGCTTTGGTTTTGACTTGCATTTCTCCAGATAATACTCTCGCAGTACGGGATTTTTAGCTGTTCCAGTGCGAGAAATGGCGATGCTCTGCAAGGTTAATGTATGAATGACACGTCTTGCTATAGAGGAACCTCGTTTAGACATTTTCACTTTGGTTCCTTCAAATTTGCCGGATTGTTTTACAGCCGGATCAAGACCGAAATAGGCAAAAAGCTGCTTTGGTTTTGCAAAGGCAGTAAAATCGCCAATCTCACCCATAAGAGTGACAGCAGACAGGAAGCCGGCACCTTTGAATGTTTCGATCAGATGGATCTGTTTTACGAAATCGGTATCTTCATTAGCATCTATCAGTTCATGCATTGCATCAAGAATGCCTTTGATCTCTTCATCATACTTGCGAATGAAGCTGATATATAAGCGGATGCGTCTGATATTGCTGTCTAAGATATAACCGAATTCGTTTGCATTATGAGCTGCCTGAATAATGGCATGATATCTGCTTTCAGCATAGGCGATCCCGAAACGGGCAGTTGATCTGATGGTATCAATGATTTCCTGCTTATCTGCTTCAATAAAAGCAGTGGGAGAAGCATATCTGTCCAGTAAAGTCAGAGAAGTATTAGTCGTGATCTTGGAGAATATACCAAGATACTGCGGGAATGCCATACGCAGTTCACCTTGCAGTTTATTGACATATGCGCTGCGGTTATCCATTAGATCATAGTATTCACGACAGAGATTACGGCAGTTTAAGGTAAGATCAGAAGGCATAAGAGAAACCTTCAGATCAGGTTTTAAACCAATGAGAGCAGCTTTTTTTGAATCAAAACGATCATTATGTACTTTTCTAATATTGATATTTGTGCTATTCTTAGTGATGATAGGATTGATAACTGAGCAGTTAAAAC
>CALASU010000082.1 GCA_937888765.1 uncultured Clostridia bacterium
TGGAGCTTTTGGGCATGCCGTGCAGCGCTTCAAACCAGAATTTTGCGTGCATCATTTCGTTCTTTGCCATCTGTTCAAATGCAACAGCGATGGATTCGTTGCCGTTATCTCTTGCTACCTGTGCAAAGTATGTGTATTTATTGCGGGCGATGGATTCGCCTGCCAGTGCTTTCTGCAGATTTTTTTCAGTCTGTGTATTTTTTAAGTTCATATAAAGGCCCCCTTATGATGTTTGTGGATAATAATTCCTATTTAATTTTTATTATCTTTAATATAGCATAAATCTATTGGAAATACAAGAAGTTTCTTCCATATATTATATTTTTCTAATATTTTCATAATGAAAAAAGGCGGCGGAAAGATTGACAAGAAACCAATTTCTCTGCTAAAATAAACTGTCGGTGATTGAAAAAACATTCACGCTTCACCACGAATATGAAAAGAGAAATTTGTATTCAATCCCGCCAAGACGGGATTTTTTTACGTTTTTACAGAAAATAGATACAAATTTCAATTTGAGTATGGAAATCATAATGATCAAATCAATAGATTCCAGGAGGTTATGACTATGGCAGGAACAATTTCCAGAGGTATTAAAGCACCCATTATCCGTGAAGGTGACGATATCGTTAAAATCGTTGCAGATTCCGTTCTGGCTGCTGCAAAAGAAGATGGTTTTGCATTACAGGAAAAAGACGTTGTTTGTGTAACAGAAGCAATCGTTGCGCGTGCAGACGGTAACTACGCTTCCACAGATGCAATCGCTGCAGATGTAAAAGCAAAACTGGGCGGCGAAACAGTTGGTGTGGTATTCCCTATCCTCAGCAGAAACCGTTTTGCAATCTGTCTGAGAGGGATCGCAAGAGGTTCTAAGAAGGTCGTTCTGATGCTGAGCTACCCTTCCGATGAGGTCGGTAACCACCTGTTCGATATGGACGTACTGGATGACAGCGGCGTAAACCCCTACACAGATGTACTGTCCTTGGACGAATATCGTAAGGCTTTCGGTTACATCAAACATCCTTTTACAGGTGTTGACTATGTAGAATACTACAAAGGTCTGATCGAAGAAGAAGGCGCAGAAGCAGAAATCGTATTCGCAAACCACCCCGAAGCAATCGTAAACTACACAAAGAATGTACTGTGCTGTGATATTCATACAAGAGAACGCTCCAGAAGACGTATTCTGGCAAAAGGCGGCGAAACAGTACTGACAATGGCTGATATTCTGAATGCACCCGTTGACGGCAGCGGCTACAATCAGGCATACGGTCTGCTGGGCTCTAACAAAGCAACAGAAACAACAGTAAAACTGTTCCCTAAAAATGCACAGGAAGTTGCAGAACAGATTCAGGCTGAACTGCTGGAACGCACAGGCGTAAAAGTAGAAGCTATGGTTTACGGCGACGGTGCTTTCAAAGATCCCGTTGGCAAAATCTGGGAACTGGCTGACCCCGTTGTCGGCGCAGGCTACACAGACGGTCTGGACGGTCTGCCCAATGAACTGAAGCTGAAATATCTGGCAGATAACGATTTTGCAGACCTGAGCGGCGAAGCTCTGGCAGAAGCAATCCGTGCTGCAATCAAAGAAAAAGAAGCTGACCTGAAAGGTAACATGGCTTCCGAAGGTACAACACCTCGTCGTCTGACAGACCTGATCGGTTCCCTGTGTGACCTGACAAGCGGCTCCGGCGATAAGGGTACACCCATCGTTCTGGTACAGAACTACTTCAATAACTTTGCGAACTAAGTAAAAAGTGAAAAGCTCTCCCGAAAGGGAGAGCTTTTTGTTATTTTTAGTAGATAAGTCAAAATTTAAAGACCTTGGGGGCGTTTCCCCTAATCCTCCTTGGATCCCGATACTGCAACCGCATATATATGCGGTTGCCAATGGGGGTCGAGGGGAATTATTCCCCTCGCAGGGAGCTCGAGGGACAGCGTCCCTCGAAGAAAAATTTTGCTTTATCGTTTCAGATGAGAAGCATAGGGAATGAGCAGGCGGATCACCACAATCTCCACCACTGTCATACCGACTGCCTGCGGCAGGCGTGTGGGCAGAAGGGCAAGATAGGGCGTGCCGTAAAGTATGGAGATCCAGACGGTATTCATCAGTATGGAGCAGAGCAGTTCTGTTGTAAGGACTGCGCCCAGAATACGGGGCAGGGTCTGTTTTTTATGCAGGAACAGACCATACAGAACGCCTGTGACTGCGGCTGTCAGCGTGAAGCCGGGGAAGAATGGACCCGAGGGGAACAGGGTTGCCCCGAGCAGATCAGCGATAGCGGCAGTGATCCCTGCTGGAACTGCCCCGAGCAGAATACCCGCCAGTACGATTGGCACAAAGGAAAAGCCAATCCGCAGATTCCAGAGGGAAATCGAAAGAAAACGGGAAAGTACAATCTGTGCGGCTACAAGCATGGCAATCAGTACCAGGCGATGGGTAGCGGAAATACGTTTTTCGGACATGAAAAAACCTCCTTTTTCAGTGGAAAGAGGAGGCAATTTTTTTGTTTTCCCCCTCTATTATCATGGACAACGCAAATACACCTGTATAAACAGGCTTGGCTGTATGGATAATAAAGAGAGCAGTCTTCATTAAAAAACAGCGGGATGCGGGTTCTGTATCGCAAAACGGCAATCCGATTTTTCGTTCCGACAGCAACTCCCCGTCTGTCGGACACTTAACGCACAAAGCCCTACTCTGTGTATTTGCATAGGAAAATACCTACGGCTTTATTCTAGCACTGTTTTTTATTGTCGTAAAGAGGTTATTTCTGGGGAATGAAGGTGCGCAGGAACTGATATTTGGAATCAAAAGAACCTGCCAGCAGAATCTTGTCTGCACCTACGCCGTATTCCTTTGTCAGCTTGCCGAACAGGCGGTCACTTTCCATAAAACCACCCTCTAAGAAGCAGAAGCACGCCGCAAAGGAGCCTTCCCCGATCTGATGAAAGTCCTTTTCTTCAAAGGAACGGATTTTTGCATCGGGGTCAGGGTTCAGCTTTGTTACCAGCTCTGCCAGTTCAAAATCCAGATGCAGAAAACCCAGAGAGGAATAGTACATTGCTGTGATGAAGTCCACCAGATCCTCCTCTGCAGCAAAGCGCAGGGAATAGTCCGCAGGGCGGGGTGCATCCCCGATCACGCAGGAAAACCAGGGGGCCTGTGGTGCAAGGAAAGAGGGCAGATACAGTTTTTTTGTCAGTACGTCTGCCACATTTACCGCAAACACCAGTGTATTTGTTGTGGATTTATTGATGATAGGCAGCTTACGTTTTTTCAAAGCCGCAATCAAAGAATCGGAAGCACCGAATAAACGGATACCGTCAGCATGGAAACCAAGCATAGTCATATTCTCCTTTCAGAAAAGAAATTTAAAAAGCTAAGTTTTTGTGATAACTTTACCATATCAGAGGAATCCTTGCAAGGGATTGGAGAAATCCTTGCAAAGGGGTAGGGAAACGGGCAAAAACATTGACAGTATATGGAGAAGATTGGTATAATATTTAAGATTGACAAGCCTTTGACGGGCGAACACAATCAGAGTTTAAGAGATGAAGAAAAAAATAAAACCGAATGGTTCATAAACAGGAGGAGTTTAAATATGCTGGAACTGAAGGATATTTGTTTTTCCGCAGACGGAAAACAG
Organism: uncultured Clostridia bacterium; assembly: GCA_937888765.1. Classification (GTDB taxonomy): domain Bacteria; phylum Bacillota; class Clostridia; order Lachnospirales; family Anaerotignaceae; genus Anaerotignum_A. The sequence continues at coordinate 3,651 of CALASU010000082.1, forward strand.
ATTCTCAAAAATATCAATCTGGTAATTGATGATGCAAAATTCATCGTAATCACAGGTCCTAACGGCAGCGGTAAGTCCACTCTGGCAAAAATCATCGCAGGGATCATTACACCTGACAGCGGTAAGATTCTGTTTGACGGTCAGGATATCACTGACTGGGGGATTACAGAACGTGCAAAAGCAGGCATTAGCTTTGCTTTCCAGCAGCCCGTGCGTTTCAAAGGCGTAACAGTAAAAGACCTGATCACACTGGCAAGCGGCAAGGACATCAGTACAGCAACAGCATGTCAGTATCTGGCAGAGGTTGGCATGTGTGCAAAGGATTACATTGACCGTGAGGTAAATGCAAGCCTGTCCGGCGGTGAACTGAAACGTATCGAAATTGCGACAGTTATGGCTCGTAAAACAAAACTGACTGTATTTGACGAACCCGAAGCAGGCATCGACCTGTGGAGCTTCAAAAATCTGATCGAAGTATTTGAAAAAATGCACGCAGAAATTCAGGGTTCTATCATGATTATTTCCCATCAGGAACGTATTCTGGATATTGCCGATCAGGTAATCCTGCTTAGTGCAGGCGAAGTAAAACAGATCGGTACAAAAGAAGAAGTTCTGCCCGGTTTGTTCGGCGTAGATACAGGATGCAGATATTTTCAGGGAGGTAACAACTAATGCTTAACGATATTGTAAAAAATCTTCTTTCTGAAGTGGCGGGTATGATCCCCACAACAGGTGCATTTAATATCCGTAACAACGGTAAAAGCGAAGGCAGAAGCTCTTCCGAAAATATTGACATTGTGCCCAAGGAAGGCGGCAAGGGTCTGGATATCTATGTAAAACCCTTTACAAAAAATGAAGATGTGCATATTCCTGCTCTGGTTACAGCAGATGGCGTACACGATGTGGCTTATAACGATTTCCACATTGGCGAAGGTGCAGAAATTACAATCATTGCCGGCTGTGGTATCCATAACTGCGGCTGTGACGATTCCATTCACGAAGGCATCCACACATTCCATCTGGGCAAAAATTCCAAGCTGATCTATCTGGAAAAACATATCGGCGAAGGCGATGGCACAGGCAAACGTATCATCAACCCCCAGACACATATCATTGCGGAAGAAAACAGCTATATCGAAATGGATACCGTACAGATCAAAGGCGTGGACTCCACAAAACGTGTTTCCAGCGCACAGCTGGCTGACGGTGCAACGATGATTATCAGAGAAAAGATCATGACACACGGCGACCAATTTGCAGAAACATCCTTCGATGTAGACCTGAACGGCACAGGCTCCAGTGCAAAACTGATTTCCCGTTCTGTAGCAAGAGATCATTCCAGACAGCTGTTCCGTTCCAGAATCAACGGTAATGCGGAATGCTATGGTCACTCCGAATGTGATGCGATCATCATGGATAAAGGTATCGTAGCGGCTGAACCCGAAATCACAGCAAACCATGTGGATGCTTCTCTGATTCACGAAGCGGCAATCGGTAAAATCGCAGGTGACCAGCTGACAAAACTGATGACACTGGGTCTGACAGAAAAAGAAGCAGAAGCACAGATCATCAACGGTTTCTTGAAATAAGATACAGCGAGAACATTCCGAAGGAGATGAAGGAATGGATACAATAAAAAGCGAGATCATCGGCTGGATGAAAACGCTTATAACGGCGGCAATACTGGCGGGTGCGATCAACTCCTTTCTGATTGTGAATGCACAGGTACCTACAGGCTCTATGGAAAATACGATTATGGCAGGTGACCGTGTGGTGGCACTGCGTACGGCATATTGGTTTGATGAACCTGAGCAGGGAGATGTGGCGATTTTCAAATATCCCGATGATCCGACAGGGGAAACACTTTATGTGAAGCGTGTGATCGGCGAGCCGGGGGATACTGTTGTGATAAAGGACGGGGACGTATATGTCAATGAGGAATTGATGGACGAACCCTATATCAGAGAAAAAACAATCGGCAGCTATGGTCCCTTTCTTGTGCCGGAAGACTGTTATTTTATGATGGGTGATAACCGAAATCACTCTTTGGACTCCCGTTTCTGGACAAATACCTTTGTAGAGGAAGAGGAAATGCTGGGGAAAGTGGTTTTTCGGTATTATAAAGGCTTTAAATGGATCGAATAATCTGACAAAAGCGGAAGAAGCCTGCTGTTTCTGACAGCGGACAAAGGAGGAAAGATACATGAAATGTCCTTTTTGTAATGAAGAAATGTCTGCAGGGGTTATGACTTCCGGCAGATATGTACAGTGGAAAACAGAAAATCCCGAAACAGGGAAAAAAGAAGAATATCTCTTAGCAAAAAGCTATATGGGCAGTGCGAAGATGGAAGGATATCTTTGCCCTTACTGCAGAAAGCTGGTTCTGGATATTCCTGAATTATGATAACAAAAAAGACCTCGAAAGAGGTCTTTTTTTGTGCTCGTCTGCAAATCATTGACAAAATTTGCAGTGCTTGTTAAAATACGCAAGGGTGCTGCCCAAAGGTAATAAAGTAAGTAGGATGGTTTTAGCCTTCTTCCAGAGAGTACAAGCTCTGTTCATATAGAAATCCGCAAGGAAATCTGTTATGAAAGGGGGAAGAAAGTATGTTTGAGAGTATTCTTGCCAGTGTAATCAGTGGTCTGATTTTGAAAGCCATTGAAAGCATTGTAAAAGAGATAAAATCTCTACATATGAAAAAGAATCGTCCTGACGAGTCGGCAAACTTAAAAGACGATGACTCTTTCATAGAATAATACCGTAATAAAAAGTTTCAAGGCTAGCTATCTTACAGCATTTACTGAGAGGCAGCACTTTCTTATATTCTGATTTGATACTTTTATTATAGCAATTTTTGATTTTAAATACAACACCTTATTTTCAGCACATTTCTTTCTTAATTTCTTCCAATGCTGCTCTATATGCCTTGATGAGCACGGCGGCATCCAGTCCGTAGGCAACGGCATCGAAGCCCGCCTTGAAATGCTTGGCTACTGCGGCGGCATTGCCTGTGAAGATCATGCAGAATTTGCCTGCGTCTTTGCACGCCTTCTGTACGCGGGAAAGGGCAGCCTGAAAATCAGGATGGTCAAACTGTCCGGGGATACCCATGGAAATAGACAGATCAAAAGGTCCGATAAAGATACCGTCTACACCGTCCAAAGCGGCAATTTCTTCGATGGCTTCCAGAGCACCTACCGTTTCGCACTGGGGGATCAGCAGGGTTTCGCTGTTCCAGTATGCCATCTGATCGGCTACAGACTGCTGTGCCATTTCATCAAAGCCCCAGCCGTCTTTTCTGGAAGGGCAGAAGCCGCGCTTGCCAATAGGAGCGTATTTTGCGTATTCGATTAGTTCCTTTACCTGTTCTGTGGTATGTACATCAGGTACGATCAGCCCCTGTACGCCCACATCCAGAAGCTTCAGCACAGCGGGACGGCTGATTTCCCGCACACGGGAAAGTGCTGTCAGACCGCTGTTTTCTGCCGCACGGGCAAAATCACGGGTGCTTTCGGCTTCAAAGGGACCGTGTTCGTTGTCAAGGATCACGAAATCCAGTCCTGTCCGCCCCAGAGCCTCTGCAACACTGGCACTGCCAAGCTCAAAGAATGTGCCGATGGGCTTGCCGCCGTTTGTAAGCTGTTCTTTTAATCTGTTTTTCATGGGAATCGCTCCTTTTTGAGAAAATATAGAAAAAACGGCACAGGAAAGAAATCCTGAAGGATATCCTCACAGTGCCGTTTTTCATAGCTTCATTATTTGCTTGCCAGATAAGCGTTGATATCGTTCACCAGTTTTTCGCAGTCCATGCCGTGAACCATGCTTGCTTCTTCCAGTGTTTCGCCTGCAGCGGAAGGGCAGCCTACGCAATGCATACCATTCTGCATCAGAACCATACCTGCACCTCTGTCCATCATCAGCAGTTCGCCGATAGTCATGTCTTTTGTTACTTTCATCAGAAACGCCTCCTTGTTCTGTATTTTTTGTTCGTAGGTATTATATCATAAATATGAAAAAATCACTACTATAAATATGATTTTGCCAAATTCTGACGATACTATGTTATACTATAGAAAAAGTTTTTTTAGGAGGGAAAAATATGAAAGTACTTTTGCTCAACGGCAGTCCGAATGGTCACGGCTGTACCTATACAGCATTGAAGGAGATTGAAAAAACACTGCGCAGTGAAGGGATCGAAACAGAAATGTTCTATCTGGGTACAAAACCCATTGGCGGCTGTATGGGCTGCGGCGCATGTAAGAAAACAGGCAAATGCGTACAGGATGATATTGTGAATAAACTTCTGCCTAAGGCACTTGCGGCAGACGGTATGATTCTGGGTGCACCTGTGCATTATGCATCTGCAGCTGGCATGGCTTCCGCGGCATTCGACAGACTGTTCGTGATGTCCAATGGCGGGTTTGCGCATAAACCTGGTGCGGCAGTTGTATCCTGCCGCAGGGGCGGGGCTTCTGCCACATTCGATCAGCTGAACAAATATTTTACCATCAGCCAGATGCCCGTGGTTTCCGGTACATACTGGAATCAAGTACACGGCAATACACCCGAAGAAGTGAAACAGGATCTGGAAGGGATGCAGAATATGCGTGCCATTGGCAGAAATATGGCGTGGCTTCTGAAATGTATCGAAGCGGGCAAAGCCACAGGGGTTGCTATGCCTGAGCAGGAAGAAAAAGTTAAAACCAATTTTATCAGATAAAAAAGACAACAGCGGGCGTTGTGATATGTTCGCTGTTGTCTTTTTTTGTTGAAAATAAGCAGTTTTGATGATAGAATAAAATATGTGCTACCTTAAAGCGGTAGGACGGTTAGCCTTCTCCCAGAGAGTACAAGCTCTGTTTACATAAAGAGTGATCCTTCAAGAAAATACACTTGAAAGGAGGGGACTTCTTATGCTTGAGATAATTGTTAATTTGATTATCAGTATAGCTGGCAGCATGATCGCAACTGTGATTCTTGAAGCCATAAAAAATAAGAAGAATAATCGTCCTGAGCCTGAGAAACCAGACGATAACTCTTCTTATTAAGAGAAATATCTTCAAACTTCAAGGCTAACCGTCTTGCAACTTTGGTAGCACTCTTTTTTTATTGAGTATATTACTATTATAGCAACTTTTTTAAGTGGTTGCAACAGATTTTCAATGGTTTTTATGTATAGACCCAGGGGCAGAACCCCCTAGATTTTTGGTTTATATATTAAGTCATAGCTTCAAAGGCTACAGTCATATAAAGGGTTTTCCAGACATTAGGACTTTTGCCTACAGACTGCGGATTATTACCCAATTCTCTGCTCATAGATACTGTAGATTGAACAAGGTCAGCTCCTACTTTTTCTAAAACAGAAAAAGGATTTTTCTTCCAATAATATTTTCCATTTTTTTCTCCTAACAAAGCACGAAAAGCACCTAAAATAGGATAAATAAATCCGTTAGGAGAAGCAAGATCTAAAGTATTGTTAAGGAATTTAGAATAAAATTCTTGATTTGCTTTTGGAACCTGAACACCTTTAGTGGAACCATATTTGCCGTTGGGATTTTTTTCTCTATAGAATTTATTCATATTTGTTTCGATTGCATCATATAAACGGAAAATATCTGGCATAATGTTAACCATCTTAATATAAGGATTTTCTGTAGATTCTCCGTATTGTTTATGATCTGCAATATAAAGATCAATACATTTCTTTTTGGAACTATAGGAGTTGATAGGGAAGGAACTCATTCCGTCATAACGAGAAATGTTAAACATATTTAACAGAGCCAATAAATCGGCAACATCAATATCTCCGTTATCATTCTCTTTGAAGAAAACGCGGGAAATATAGGGTTCGTTGGCAAGTGTGTTTTTGATAATATCAAATCTATCTTCCAACTCAGCGATAGATTTATCTTGTACCTGAACAGAGGTATTTCGAGCTGCTGCCAAACTTTGAAAAATTCCTTCAATACCAGTTAAAATTTCGATTTTTACATACTGCTGTTTGGGATCAAGTTGATCGCGATACTGTAAAATTGTTTTATATGTATGCCCACCATCAACATTGCCATGAACTTCACAATCTTCAAAAGTAACTGTCATTTCATTAGAATAGTTACTATAAGAAACATCTTTAGCTGACAGAAGAATACCTCTGTTTAGTAAGTAAAAATTGAGTTCGCTAGTATTGAGTAGGGACTCTTTGATTTTTTTGGCTACATTTGTTGTCATTTTCTGTTCGCGAGGATTGGTATCCATAGGGAAACTGTCAGGGATATCTTTTACATCACAAATAGCAATGTACATCTCTGCATTTTTTTCTCCATTTTCGGTTTTAAGATAGGGGTTAGGAATTCGTCTAAAAGACTGTACCTTAAAAGTTAATGTGCGCTTTTCATGATTGTTCATAAATATTCTCCTTTCGTCGTTCAAGACATTTATTTAAGATACACAGATAGAACTGTCATCTATAGTTTCATTATATTTAAGAGGTATTGGATTTTCAACGTCATATATAGCGTTTTAAATTATATCTGCAAAAAGTTCTGAAAAAGAAAGACCTGTTGCCTCTGATATTTTTTGGCATAATTCCAGTGTAATACTATGCTCTCCGCGTTCAACACGACCATAATATGCACGGCTAATTTCACACAATTCAGCAAATTCTTCTTGCGTCATATTTCTTCCTTCTCGTATTTTACGAAGAATATTTCCAAATTGAATATTTATATTTTTCCATTTCATAAGCAAATCCCTCCTTAAATGTCATTATTTAATAGAGAAGTTTGATTTTAGTATATATAAAAAGAAGGAGGATACGGCTTTTTTGCCATATCCTTTTTGCTTTTTTGCAGAAAGTATAGGTTCTGCTATTTGAGGGGCGAAGAAAAAAGGCAATGCCCCCAAGGTCTTAACTATGCAATTCTTCCCATTCTTCAAAGAGTTTTTCAAGTTTTTCTTCGAGTTTTGTTTTTTCTGCAAAGATGTCGTTTGCTTTGCCGTAATCTGTGCCGCAGTCCGCCATATCTTCATCTGCTTTGGCGATTGCCACTTCTGTTTCTTCAATTTCCTTTTCGATTTTTGCAATTTTATTTGCCAGTTTGCGTTCTGCCGCCTGCTGTTCTTTCTGTTTCAGCCAGTCGTTTTTGGTATCGCTGATGGGCTGTACGGAGACCGCCGCAGGGGAAGCAGTAGTTTTCTGCATTGCTAGCAGGTTTTTTTCTGCTTCGTTGCGTGCACGCTCTGCTTTCTTTTCCAGATAGTAGTCATAGTTTCCGTGATAGAGGATGGCTCCTGTAGGTGTCAGCTCCAGAATCTTTTCCGCTGTTTTATTGATAAAATAACGGTCGTGAGAAATATAGATCACGGTACCCTCATAGCGAGTGATGGCACTTTCCAGAACCTCCTTGGAGAACATGTCCAAGTGGTTGGTAGGTTCGTCGAGCATCAGCAGATTTGCCTTGGAAAGCATGATCTTTGCAAGGGAAACACGACCCTTTTCCCCGCCGGACAGGGCGGAAATGGGCTTGAATACATCATCGCCTGTAAACACGAATGCGGCGAGGATGTTTCTGATCTGTCCCGCTGTCAGTGTGGGGTAAGTATCGGAAATTTCGGCAAAAATGGTCTTGCTTTCATCCAGTTTTGCCTGTTCCTGATCGTAGTACCCAACATATACGTTTGTACCGAAGCGGATGAGACCGCTGTCGGAGGAAACCTCTTTTAACAGCATACGGAACAGTGTGGATTTGCCGACACCGTTCGGTCCGATGATTGCTACCTTTTCGCTTCTCTTAACGTCAAAGGCAACGTTTTGGAAAATCTTCTGTCCGCCATAGGATTTGGAAAGGTTTTCGGCATGGAGTACATCGTTGCCGCTTGTGATGAAAGGTGTCAGTGTCAGACGCATCTGATCGGGTGCGGCATCGGGTCTGTCGATACGTTCCATGCGTTCCAGTACTTTTTCACGGCTTTCTGCACGCTTGATGGATTTTTCGCGGTTGAAGGAGCGCAGTGTACGGATAACATCTTCCTGATGTTTGATTTCTTTCTGCTGTAAATCATATGCTTTCTGCTGTGCTTCGCGATTGATTTCTTTCTGCTGGCTGTAGAAAGAGTAGTTGCCGTTATACACATAGGATTTTTTGTTTTCGATCTCTACGACCTTTGTGACGATACGGTCAAGGAAATAGCGATCGTGGGAAATGATCAGCACAGCACCGGGGTAGCTTCTTAAGAAATCTTCCAGCCATTCAATAGAAGCGATATCCAAATGGTTGGTAGGTTCGTCCAGCAGCAGTACATCGGGGCGGGAAAGCAGGAGCTTGCCCAGATGGACACGGGTTTTCTGCCCGCCGGAAAGCTGATTCATGGGACGATGATAGTCACCGTCTGCAAACCCAAGACCCTTTAATACACCTTTCAGACGGCTCTGATAGCTGTAGCCGTCTTTCTGTTCAAAGTAGTGCTGTAATTTGGAATACTCTTCCATGTGGTCGGCAAGAGCCTGTCCGCTCAGACCAGCCATTTCGTTTTCCATTTCACGAAGTCTGGCTTCTGTTTCAATGATTTCATCGAAAACAGAGAGCATTTCCGCATAGATCGTGCGGTCGCTGTCAATCTGTATATTCTGCGCAAGATAGCCCAGAGAGGCTTCTTTTTTCAGATAAAATTCGCCGCCGTCGGCACTGATTTCCCCCGTCAGAACCTTGAAAAGCGTTGTCTTGCCGGCACCGTTAACCCCAACAATTGCCGCCTTTTCCCGTTCTTCCAGATGGAAGGTGACTTTTTCTAAAATAACATCTATACCATAGGATTTCTGTAATTGTCTACAGGCAAGTATCATTATGTATCCCTCCGTTTACTATTGCATTTTCTCTATCAATCATATCAGAAAATATAATAGATTAAAAGAGTTATTGTTGACAATAAAATAACGTGAGTGCTATACTTATTTTAAGTCGAGTTATGAGAGGATTGGGAAAAAATGGAGAATGAAAAAAAGATTTCCCCCGCAGTGATCAATAGATTACCCAGATATTACCGCTATCTGGGCGACTTACTGGAAAGTGATATTACCCGCATTTCTTCCAAGGAACTGAGTGCAAAAATGAATATCACAGCTTCCCAGATACGTCAGGATTTAAACAACTTTGGCGGCTTTGGTCAGCAAGGCTACGGGTATAATGTGGAATACCTTTATACTGAAATCAAAAAGATTTTAGGTTTGGATAAGCTCTATAACATGATCGTTGTAGGCGGCGGCAATATCGGGCAGGCATTGGTCAATTACACGAATTTTGAAAAGCGTGGATTTGTCATCAAGGCTGTATTCGATATCAACCCTCGTCTGATTGGTATGACGATTCGTGGGGTAGAGGTATATGATATCGACCAGATGGAAGAATATGTAAAAAATCATCCTGTGGATGTTGCGATTCTGACACTGCCTCGTTCTCAGGCGGTAAAGGTTGCAAATGATCTTGCAAAATGGGGCGTAAAGGGTATGTGGAATTTCAGTCATGTAGACCTGCAGGTTCCCGATGATATTCTGGTTGAAAATGTACATCTGACTGACAGCCTGATGACACTGTTGTATAAGATCAATGAAATGTACTACAGTGAAGATATGCATGAGCATGAGCTGAAAGAGGGATTACCCGTAAAACCCGTATCTGACACAGAGGACGCAGAGTGAGCAAAGAAAAAGCAGAGAAGCCGCCCGTTTACGGGCGGTTTTTTTCTTTCGAGGGACGCTGTCCCTCGAGCACCCTGCGAGGGGAATGATTCCCCTCGACC